>NZ_BMOL01000014.1 GCF_014647055.1 Deinococcus aerolatus
AAGATGGCTTGGTAGAGTCGGGACGCGTCCCCGGTGGCATTTTCGGTTGTCACAAACAGAAAGTGTCTCCTACCGGGGACCCTTTCTCATACTTTGTGTCAGGCCGTCAGGTGGTTGGGGAGTCCTGGCGGAGGGCCAGAGACATGAGGCACTGATTGAAACCGTCGAAAACCTGGTGTACGAGGACATGATCCCTCCGATGGTGCCTCACCTAGCTAAAAGCCTCCCCTGACGATTTTCAGACGTACTTTAACGGAAACGCCGCAAAACCGGGTCACCCCTCCCCCAATGTCATTGGCTACGCATCACCTTGTTGAGGCGCTTCGTCATGTAGGCCGGCGCGAGCAGGCAAATCCGTGGCGTTCTCAGCGTTGATTACCCGGTTGCGGCCCTCGTGTTTTGCCCGGTATAGCGCCAGATCTGCGGCCCGCACCAGCCCCGCCAACTCCCGGCCATGCTGTGGAAACGTCGCTACCCCCATTGAAGCACTCACGCCCTCCAGAACGTCCCCCCGATTCATGATTTTCAGGTTGGTGATCGCTTCTCGTACCTGCTCGGCCCGGGCGAACGTCTGCTGCTGGGTGGCTCCTGTCAACAGCAGTGTGAACTCCTCACCACCGTACCGGCAGGCCACATCCTCCGCCCTGACACTCTCCTTGAGCACGCCACCCAACGCCTTGAGCAGCACGTCTCCGACCTCGTGCCCGTGTGTGTCATTGAACAGCTTGAAGTGATCGACGTCGAGCATGACGATTCCCATACACTCGCCCTTCCGCTCCGCCCGTCGCAACTCACGCTCGAACGTCTCTTCCAGGTAACGTCTGTTGAACAGCCCCGTCAGCGGATCCCGAATCGACTGCTGCCTCAAGGTCTCCCGCAGACGCAAGTTGACCATGGCGAGCGCGACCGACTCTGCTACCGTCTGAGCCAGACGCACCTGACGTTTCGAGAATGCAGATTCGCCTCCTTCAAGGTACAGGAGGCCGACCGTTTCCCCCTGTGCCAGCATCGGGACACACAGCGTCGCTCCCATGGCCTGATGGTGCTTGCAGCTCAGTGCGCTGCCCGCTGAAGCGAACAGCCGCCCCCGTCTCAACCCCCAGCATTCTTCGGGTCCAAACAGGAAGGTGCTCGAGGACTCGCCATTCCAGGACACCAGCTCCTCAAGGCCATTTTTTGAAGCGCCGTACGCATAGAGCTTCCCCGGTATGTCGGGGAACAGCTGGGCGACATGCTGGGCAACCACCTGCTCGACTTCGTGGAAGCTGAAGCACGCCTGCAACATCTCGCTCATCTCGCTGAGTACCCCAGCTTCGCCGTTGAGCTGCTCGAGTTCCTCAACCTGGACCTGGAGCTCTTGGCTGAGCCGCTGAAGGTCGGTGGTCCGCTCCTCAACGCGGCGTTCCAAGTCGTCGCGCGCCGCCCGCAATTCTTCCTCTGCCTGCTTGATGTCCGAGATGTCCTCGACCACCGCGATGAAGTACTGCGCTTCACCCTCTTCGCTGCACCTCAGCGAGCCGGTGACATTCACCCAGACCAGCCCCCCATCTTTACGGTAGTAGCGCTTTTGCATCGAGTAGGTGCGGATCGTGCCTGCCCGGAGCTGATCAGCGTAGCCCAGGTCCTCTTCCAAGTCCTGCTCGTATGTCATCTCCGGGAACGACAGGGCAAGCAACTCGTCGCGCGAGTACCCGACGATGTCACACAGCCTCCCGTTCACTTCCAGCCACCGACCATCCAGGCCTACGTGCGCGATCCCGACTGCCGCCTGATCGAACGTGGTCCTAAAACGCGCTTCGCTCTCGAGCAGCGTCTGTTCTGTCTGGAGCCGTTCGGTGATGTCCCGGATCACCGAGGTCAGCAGCCGCTGCCCCCGGACGACGACCTCCGAGGTGGTTTCTTCGACCGGGAAGACCGTTCCGTCTGCCCGCTCGGCGTGCATCCGCTGCCCGTCCGTTTCGATCACACTGGACGCGGCCAGCCGTAAGTCTGATTGCAGAGAAGGGCGGAAGTGCTCCAGGGACTGCCCCAGCGCCGCAGATGCGTCCAGCCTGAACATTTGCTCGGCGGCCGCATTGAACACCACGATCGAGCCCTGCTCATCGGAGGTGATGATTGCGTCGGTCACGGTGTCGATGATGCCCGCGAGTCGCGCCTCTCCATCCTGGGCGGCCGAGAACAGTTGGACATTCTCGATAGTGCCTGCAGCACGCCTGGCCAGTTCTTCGGCCAGTTCCAGGTCCTCGGGTACATATGGCTTCTCGGCATTCGACGAGGCCAAAGCCATCGCGCCAATCACCCGGCCACGGGTAGTGAGCGGAACAGTTATCAGCGACTCCAGTCTCATGGCACGTAAAATCTCGCGTTTACTGACGTCCGGGATAGCGTCAATCACGGTCCCCACTCCGGCCCCCACCAGAGAAGAACGCCCGGTCCGGTAGACCTGCGCGACGCCGTGCGGATCTTGCATGTTCAACGGGTAGTGGTCCATCAGGGCGTTCAGGAGAGGCAGTTGGCCAGGATCGCGGTGAACGGCGGTCGTCAGCTGTAGTTGACCAGTCTCGTCCGCCAGGAAAATGGTGGCCCAATCAGCCACGTTCTCGACCGCTAGCTGACCCAGGTGCTGAAGGGCATCATGGATGTTCAAGGAGGAGGACAGCAGAGCACTCGCCGCTGCCAGGAAAGCCAGACGCTCACGAGATTCTTCAATCACCGCCCTGCCCCGTACGCGGTCCAGCGCCTGGGCACACTGCAGCGCAAATGCCAGCACAAACTCCTGCGCCTGGGAGCCGAACGTCTGCTCCGTCTGGAAACTCAGGACCAGAACGCCTAGCGCCCGCCCTTCCACCAGCAGCGGCAGAGACGCCAGACTCCGCGTCTGTGCCGAGCGAAGCTCCGCACGCCCGGCATACCGCTGATCGAGCGCTTTACCATGCAGGAACGCCGGCTCTCCTGTCCGCACGGCTTCGCAGGGTGGGTAGTGCTCAGCCAGCGGAACAGATTTCGCGTTCGCCCGCAGGGTTTCGGGATAGCCGATGTCACCCGTCAGGTCCAGGTTCTCCCCGGTCAGATTCAGCTCGAATACGGCGCCCAGATATGCGCCCATCGTCGAGACGGCCTGCGACAGCGTGACCTCGATCACTTCGCTCGGAGTGGCACACTTCGCCAGGGCCGCACTGAGCTGCTGTAATTGCATCATCCGGTTGACTTCCGTGGTGTCTTTGACGTGAACCACCAGATTGTCTTCTATCGGCGTGAGGAACAGCCGGAACCACACGGCCAGCGCGACGTTATGAAGTTCGTACTCCACGGTTCGCTGTTCGCTGCAGGCCGTCTGACACGCCTGATCCCAGTGCGCTGACAGGAGATGCCCGAACTCCTGAGCAATGTCGCAGCCAAGCACCGCTTCAGGGTTCCGGCGCACCAGACCGGCTGCCAACGCATTCGCGTAGATCACTCGTCCAGCAGCATCTAGCACGAAAAGTGCTGATGGCATGCTGACAAGCAGGGTTTCCAAGGTTCTGGGAGGCAAAACAGGGGTGAATGAAGTCATGGAAAGTCCTTCAGTCGCCATACGCCGGGTTACGAACTTCGGTAGAGAGGGTAGGCCGCGGCCCGGACGGCTCGGCGTGTTTAGAAAGTGGTTCCGGGCGTCCGAACAGATACCCCTGAAAGTAAGTGCATCCCACCTTCAGTAGGAGATCTGCCTGCTTGGGGGTCTCGATGCCCTCCGCCACAGTCGGAATTCCAAGCGCCCTGACGAGTGTCATGATCCCTCGCATCACCTCCAGCGCCCGCTTCCCAGCGGGCGTGTCCTCTCCGATTGGTGCAGTGAAGCTACGATCAATCTTCACGAGCTGGATCGGCAGGTTCGTCAACGCTGTCAGGCTGCTGTAGCCGTTCCCGAAATCGTCCAGCGCTGTTCGCACTCCCAGCATATTCAACTCATGAAGCACCGCAGCGAAGCGGGGTTCCAGCATGCTGCTCTCGGTAAGTTCCAGCCAGATTCGCTGCGGCTCAACGCCACTCTCCGTCAGGACCCGCCGCAGGTGCTCCGCGAAATCCACTTGCCGGATCTCCAGGGCGCTGACGTTCACCGAGACCCTCTGAAGCTGCCCTGTTTTTACGGCATCGACCGCCTGACGAAGCACCCAGCGGCCGATCGGCACGATCAGCCCGGAGGTCTCAGCCAACGGAATGAAGTCCAGCGGGCTCACCATCCCCGAGGGCCTGATCCAGCGGAGCAGCGCTTCATGCGCCACCACAGCCTGACTCTCGGCATGCACCACCGGCTGGAAGTACAGCTGCAACTCATCCTGTTCAAGTGCCCGGTGAAGAGCGGTCAGACGCTCCACCTGGAGCGTGGTTCGCTGATCCTCTTGCCGCTGAAAGGACGCGTAGCCTCCACCCGCCCGTTTGACCCGGTACATGGCGGCGTCCGCATGGCCCAGCAGGGCGTCCAGTTCCCTTGCATCGTCCGGGTACACGCTCAAGCCCAAACTCCAGTGGACGAACACCTCCTGACCCGAAATCACGAACGGCACCGCGAAAGCGTCTTGCAAGCGCTTCGTCACCAGGGCAATGTCCGCAACCGAGGGAACATCGGTGAGAAGCAGCACGAACTCGTCTCCGCTCATCCGGGCCACCACGTCGCTGATCCCCACGGCTTCTTTCAAGCGGTGCGCGACGTCTTTGAGGAGTTGATCACCCTCAGCATGACCGAAGGTGTCGTTGATCAGCTTAAAGCGGTCGAGATCCAGGAGCCCCACCACCACCTTTTCCCCGGAGACGTCGGCGCGCCTGCAGGCTTCAGTGAGGTGCTGGCGGAACTGAACGCGGTTGGGAAGACCGGTGAGTGCATCGTTCATTGCCACATGGCCGAGCTCGAGGAGAGCCTGACGCCACTTCAACTCGGCCATCGCCATCTGGGCGAAGGACGCAAGCAGGACCTGTTCTTTCTCGCTAAACTCCCGAGGTTCCGTTCCGATGACGCAGAAGGTGCCGATCTTCTGGCCCTCAGGCGTAACGAGGGGGGCCCCGGCGTAAGAGCGGATGTGTGGCTCGCCGAGGACATTGGGATAGGTGCGAAATTGCTCGTGCTGGGTGGCGTCCGGGATGACCGTCACGCCGTCCTGAGCGATCGCGACCGAACAGAACGATTCGCTGCGGGGCGTCTGAGACATCGCAAGGCCGTGGGTGGCCTTGAACCACTGCCGGTCCTCTCCAACGAAAGTGATCAGGGCCATGGGCATGTCGAACACGCGGACGGCCAACTGCACAAGGTGATCGAACTGCGGTTCTGGGGGCGTATCGATGATCGCGAAGCGGTGGAGGGCAGCCAGCCGCAACTGCTCAGCTGTAGGCAGGACGACCTCCGACAATCCGCTGGGGTCTGTGCCATGGGTGAGAGTCACAAGATACTATATTAATAATTACTTTATATTTTTCTTAAACTGTGTCTATTCAACTAGACTTAATTCGGGCATACAGTTGCTGTCCAACGTAGATCCTTCTGGCTTCCGGAGAGCTAAAGATACGCTGGTAAACTGCTAGCATGCTGAGCTTTATTCAGCTTCTGGACGAAGAAAAATGTCTCGAGGTTATGCGGCAACTCCGTTGGCCCGATGGGGCGTGACGTGCCCGCACTGCCACGCGCCGCATGTCGTCAAACAAGGCCAGGACCTCTGTACCGGACATCTTGCCTTTAAACTCTGTCTGGCATGGGAAATGGAGTCCTCAGCAGCTTGATCAGGCAGGCTGACTCGGGCAACATCCAGCGCAGCGCATTGCAGAGACGTTCGGCGCCGTAGCGCACGAGACTCATGGCCGAGCGGCCATGAGCTTTCACCTTGACCGGCACCTGTGCGTGGAGCCACACCCCTACCCGCAGGCAACTGACCCAGGCCAGGATGACCAGCCCGAACAGGCGTTCCAGCCGAGTGGCTTGAGTGATGCCGGTGCGCTCCAGGTCAAAGCCGCGGACCTTGAGGCTGGCGAAGGTACACTCCACGGTCCAACGCGCCCGGTATAGAACGCAGGTGTCCCATACGCTGAAATCCGTTGCGATCGCCACCAGATCCCCTGCGGGGGATCTGGTGGCCACGACCTGCATCACCTCACCGTACACGTAGGCCTTCTCGGCGAGGCACCGCACCTCCCCAACCTTCAGATCACCGAACCATGTGTCCACGCGGAGCTCGTCGACGACGGCATTCTTCCGGATACGGATGGCCCGCTTGATCCCCTTCCGTCTCAAGAAGCGGAACCACTCGCCGCCGATAAATTCCCGGTCGGCGACCAGGCCCTTCCAGCGGGCCACTGGAAGGGCCTTGAGCAGTCTGGAGATCAGCTGAATTCGCCTCACCGTGCCGCTGTTGCCATCGTGATCGAGGGCGGTCCAGACGAGAGGCACCGTATATCCGTGAAGGACGACTCCAAGGACCAGGAGGTTCAGGGGTGACTCGCCACGCTCCCAGGTGGTGCGGTCCATGCTCAACAGCAACTTCCCTGGGGGCAACAAGGCCAGGAGAAACGCCAGGAAGACGGGCTCTGTGAGTTGAGGATCCCGGCAGCCTCGTTCCACCCGACGTCTCTTCGCCTCGATCGAGCTGATTCCGGGGAGGTGGGCGCACAGGTCACTTTGATTTACGCTCCTGGCCGTGACCATCGCGAAGACGATGTCCACGACACGCTGCAGCGTGTCGTGGCGCAGGAAAGGGACGCAGGCTTTGAAGTGGTGGGTCAGTTCGGTACGCTGGAGATCGGCGGGTTTTGAGGTCGTCACACACCCAAAACACCGCCGATTGTCGTGCTGGTTCGCGACCCTTCACACGTTCAGGGATTTCCCGTCCAGCACAACCTCAACTCGAAGATGTCCGGTACAGAGGGCCAGGACGATACCCAACGGTTTAGACAGCGATATCGCTGTCTGAATTGCTAGAGGCTGCCAGGAACCCTACCCAAGAAAGGGCCTGATTTTCGCCAACATCAGAACGCAAGCAGCGACGAAATGAAAGCCGATAAGAGTGGAAGAAAGGCGTTCCAAATCTCGTCCCAGGCGACGAAAGCGTGATAACCACGCCAGGGAACGCTCGACCACCCAGCGCCTCGGGAGCAGCACGAAGCCACGTGAAGCGTCTGAACGCTTCACGACCATCAGTTCGATATTGCTCTGCCTGGCCGCGTCCTGAGTCGCTTGTCCGGTATCGCCCTGATCCACGAAGGCGACTTCCAGCATCCCGCCGGTGATCGCCTGTGCTTCTCGGCACAGGTCTTTGACCTGTGCCCGGTCCTGTTCATGCGCTGGGGACGTCATCAGGGTCACGAGGTGGCCCAGCATATCGACGACCAGATGGACTTTGGTGCCCTTGCGCCGCTTGGCGCCGTCATACCCGGCACGATGGCCGCTCTCTGGCGTGCTCTGTAGGGTTCGACTATCCACGATGATTGCGGTGGGTTCCCCACCGCGTTGCTGCTGCACTCGGGTGAACAGTCGCAGGTCATGCACGGCGTTTTCAAAGCAGTGGGCAGCGAACCAGCGCTGAGCCTGAGATCGCACGATCTCAGGCGGGGGAAAGTCATGCGGTAAATATTCCCATTGCGCTCCAGTGCGGCTCATCCAAAACAATGCGTTCAACACGTCTCGGAGGGGATATTTCCGCTGTGGAGCGTGTTCTGGACTCAGGGCCAGATACGGCAGCAGAAAGTGGTACGTCTCGTCATCGACATCGCTGGGGTAGGCACGTCGCGTCATACCCGATGCTGAACCCAGCAGATTCCCTCCCGCAATTTTGGATGGCCTGTCTTCCAGCCTCTAGCCCAGAAACCTGGTTTGGGTGAACCGAACTGTGTATTGGCGCCCAGGGGTGGATTTCTGTTCCTGCATTAGTCGCACCCCAGGGAGGCTCAGCCACGCCTTGACCCATGTTGGCCAAAATTCGGCCCTTCGCCAGGTTAAGCCCTACGACAGCTGCCCTCGCTCGTGAACCGCTGGCATGGCCGCGTTCTCATCCTCCAGAATCGTCCCCATCATGTGTAGGCGGCGGCCCTGCTCAACGAGCGTGGTGGCAAAGCTCTGCCGTTTCCCGCGACACACGCAGGTTCTTGAGTTCGTCGCACAGACTTACCACTTGCCGCCCGTCATCGCCGCGATCCCCTACTTCATGCGGCCATCCTCGGCCCATCATGGCTGTCACAACTTGCGAGTGGGCGTGACACGACTGGCCCGGCGTCCGAGGCTCCCTTTCAGACGGCGGGCGACGGCCTGAACACATCTCCGGCAGGTGAGCGGCCCGATGACCTGAGGCTCTTCAGCGTAAAGCTGCGGTCCACGGCCACACAGCGCCGCGCCATCTGAAAGGCGCACCAGATGCGTCGCGCCGCCGGGCGCAAGCTGAAAGGCGTACGGCCCGCTGAAGTGGTGACGGGCCGCGATCTCGGCACAGGCCTGCTCAAAGGGGAGGTCGCGCAGGTCCGCGTGCTGCGGCGCGGTGTGGTGACGCAGGGCGGCGGGAGACTGGGGTGCGGCCATGGTCAGCACTGTAGTGCGGCGATGGAACAGCATTTCAGCAGCCGTCATACGCCTGGGACTGTGGTCAACACCCCGGGCCTGCCCGATGATCGACACGTTTCGCTCGCCTTCACCTGCGCAGGCGTGGAGCCGCTCATCACGCAGAACCCGAAGCACTGTCCAGGCAAGACCAGGCGCCAGCTCCGTTACTCTGCCGGGAGCAGCGGGTTAAGCCGCCGCTTGAGGCGGCCAATCTGCTCCGGCAACCCCGAACGGGCGGTGGCCTCCAACAGCTCGCGGGTCAGCGCCACCGCCCCGATCTCGCCACTCCGGGCCAGGTGTTCGAGCTGGCCCCACTGCCCGGCGTTCAGATGCTTTTTGAGCAGCACCTGCAAGGTGCTGCGTTGGGCCGCCCACTGCACTTCTGGGGACGCCGCACCAAGTTGGTCCAACTGCGCCTCGGTCCTGGCCTGCGCCGCCTGTTCAGCGGCCACCTTCTGCTGGCCCAGGCGATTGGTCCGCTCCTCGCGCTGCCGTTCAGGCGTGACGAAGTCGGCAGGCAGATCGTACTTGGCCGGATGCTCCAGAAAATCGGCCACCAGTCCACCCGGATTGCGCACCCCACCCTGCATGGCCCGCCGATGTTCAAGAAAACGCAGGGCTTCTTCCACCCGCTCGGGATGCTGCCCCGCCAGCGCGGTGGCCCGGGCCACCGTCACCCCCGCGTTTCGCAGCAGCCGCACCAGCGTTGGATCCGCCGCATCTACATCTGCAAAGGTGTAGTGGGCCACCGCCGCCTTGCCTCGCCCCTCGATTACGGCGCGCTCCAAGTAGTGGTTGGCCAGCAGCTCCTCATGTGCCGCCCCCAGCGCCCGGCGCACCAGATCGCTGCGGTCCGTGGTCAGTCCGGTGGCCTGCCGCCACTCGGTCAGCGGCACCTGGAGTTCCCTGAGCATCTGGCCGTCGTCCTGCCGACGGTGTGCCTGAAGGGTGCGGTACAGCGCCCGTGCGGGCGGCTGTTCCAGACGGTGCAGCAGCTGCCCGTCCAGGACCTGTGAGCTTCCGGCCCGGATGCTGTCGGCCAGTTGCTCGCCCAGCCGGATGCTCAGCGTCGCCTCGCTTTCCAAGGCACTCAGCTCACCGTCGTCCTCACTGTCGCGGTAGCGCAGCCCTTCGAAGAAACGCACCCCCACATTGTCCCAGCGCACCCTCTGGGTGCCCGCCAAAGACGACTTGCGGCCCACGATCACGCTGGTGAAATACAGCCGCCGGATGCTCTGACGCAGGCGGTGGTAGTTCTCCCCGTTGTTGGCCAGGCCCATCAGCTCGCGGACCTCGTACGCGGTGGTGTGGACCCAATTGTCATCGGGACAGCCTTTGACGACAAACAGCGTTTCGAGCGACACCAGCGTATCGGTGTCGATGCCGTGTGGGCGGCCCTGGGGCGTAATGGCCTCGATGCGGAAGGTGCGGGCGTTCACCGTGAACTCGGTGTTCCAGGTGGTCACGCTCTGATCCACACGCGAGTGCATGCTGATGACCCCGAACCGGGCGAAGTTCAGCTCGTCGTGCAAATTGGGGGTTTTGGGCTTCTTCGCCACGCTTGGCTCCTGTTGTTGTTTTTAACTGATGTAAAGATATAAAAAGACAACAACAAGGGGCGTGGCCCACACTGTCCAGGACGCTGTTTTAGCTCAACATCCCGCAAAGGTGTCGCTATTTTGTCCCTCCTTCCCGCAAAGGTATCGCTACTTTCAGGAGGGTTTCACGCGAAGGTATCGTTACAGCGACAGAACTGATCTGCATCCTTCAAAAACTCGGAAAAGCCCTGTGGGATGACAACTCCGGGTTTTCCCGCAAAGGTATCGCTAGTGGGCCATTGGGGCTATCCCGCAAAGGTGTCGCCAGATAGACCCCAGTTCCCGCAAAGGTATCGCTATCCGTACCAACTGGTTTTCTGCTGTGCTGGACCGCGAAATCACCGATTGCAAGATGCGATCCCTCAAAGGTGTCGCGGTCAGGGGACACATCAAACTTCCTCTGGCCGCCCAAGTTTCCCGCAAAGGTGTCGCTATGAAGTGCAGATCGGTGCTCGCATCTCCACCCAGTTCTACGGTGCGCCTTTGTCCTGAGCCTGGTGGCCGCCCACGTCCTCTCGCTGAAGACCAGTCGCCAAAGAAAAAGCCCCACACTCGGTGGGGTGGTGTTCCCGCCGCACATGGGCAGGTCCTGCTGTTGCCACCAACCTAACCCGCGCGCTGTCACAGGAGCATGACGTTCGTCCTGCCTATTAAGAAACGCTCTGTGCGGCTGCCAGTCGTTGAAAAACGCTCGGGGTAATCAGAGAGAACCTTGCCCGGCTGGATCCATCCTCCCTGCGTCCAGTCCTCAAGTTTCAGGTCCGGCACCCGCGCGAACTCGCGGGTGTTATTGGTGACCAGAATCAGGCCGTGAGCAAGGGTCGTGGCCGCGATCTGGAAATCCAAGGGCCCGATGGGCTGCCCGATCTTTTCTAATCCGGCCCGAACCCGTCCGTAGGCGTCCGTGACCTGCGAATCAAAGGGCAGCACCACCAGTTGCGAGGCGAAATCCAGCACGGCGGCGAGATTGTGGTCCAGGCGCGCACTTTTATAGACCCCGTGCAGCAACTCAGCTTCGGTGACGGCGCTCAGGCCCACCTCGCCGGGACGCAAACCTTCTCCAGCCGCCAGCCGCGTTTTTGCAGCCCGCTGTCTTGCCCGGCCACGACCGTGGTCAACGTTCGCCCAGGAATTCGTTCAGGCGCACCAGCCCTGCATACTCACTGCCGCTGAAAACGTTTCCAGTCGCTCTCTGTCCAGAGAACACCAGCACAGTCTGGTGACTTCCGGCGTGATACCAGCGCGCCAGCAGGGTGCCGTCTGTGTAAGTCACCATCCGCATTGAACTGTACCCGGCACGCTCCAACAGACCGGAAAGGCTCTGCATCCGCTGCTCACACTCGGCGCGGGTCAGGGCGTTACCGGCCATTGCAGCCATCTGTGTGCCGAGCGTGTCAGCCTGGCTGGCGTGTACGTGGCCACCTAGCAGGGCGGTTGTGACCATGAGCAGCGAAGCGCGGACGCAAAGGGAAGTGCGCATGATGGATCCTCCGGGGGCAGGTGTTGACCTGCCAGCGCGCTCCACACCGGGGGTGTGGACGCCGAGTGGGGCCACGAGTGATTGCCAGGAACGGGGCGGGAGCGGGAGACCCGACAGCCAGTTCTCTCCTTCCGCAATCAGCACAACGCTGATGTCCCACCGTAGACCGGAGGCCTCAACGGGGACATCCCCAGAATCAGGGCCCTGGTAAAAATAGGTACGTTGGTGCTGGCCTCACCTCTGCACGGGCGGGGTTCAGGTATGCGCGCAGGCTAGTTACGTCAATTCGGTCTCGCTCTCGGATCCGTCCATACCGTTTTGCGCCGCCCAGCGCGCCAGTTCAACGCGGTTATGCAGGCCGAGTTTCCCCAGCATGTTCGTGACATGTTTGCTGACCGTCCCCGGGCTGATCGTCAGCAGCTGAGCAATCCGTTTGTCGGAAGCGCCCTGGACCAGACACCGCAAGACTTCCTGTTCACGCGCGGTCAGGTCGCCTTTTGAATCTACGGACGGCTTGATGACTCCAGTCCGGCCGCTCTTCCCTTCAAGCCAGGCCTCGATCTCAGGCTGCAGGCCCTGGAGATCAAGGCGAGCCCCAGCCGCCCGCTCCATGTCATACCTGCGGCCCAGCAGGGCAGGCAACTCCGTCTCCAGGCGGCGCACCTGCGGTATGAAGCACACTGTCCACGGTTTTCCCAGAGGAGCGCGCACCGCTTCTGCCAGACCGAACAGCCGAGCCGCGAACCTGTCCAGGCCTGCCTCCCGTGCGTAACTGGCCAGAACCAGCAGCATCATGGCGCTCAGGCCGGGCATCTGCAGCTGCTGGGCGGCATTCCAGGCCTCCCTCACAAGGTCCACCGGCATCATTCTGACTCCATCCAGGAATCCGGCCCAGACCCGCAGCATCAGAATGAACGCGACGCCGTTGCGGTAGCCTGTCTGTTCTGCCAGGGGCTGCGCCCGCTCCAGATATGGGCGTGCCCGGTCGCTCTGACCCATCCGCATGTAGACCACAGCGGTGTTGTGAAGGGTTTCGCTCAGCAGGTAGGCGTCACCAGCCGCCTCGAACCGGGCGGCCAGCTGACCCAGAAGGCTGAGCGCCTGTTCAAAGTCATCGAGACCAGAATGGACGCTCGCGAGAATCCGCAGGGCATGCGTCTCGCCTGCCTCGTCACCCAGCCGACGGTACAGGGCGGCCGCTTCTTCAAGTGTTTCTGCAGTCGTGTCCAGACGCTGAAGGTCCTGCTCGCAGTAGGCCCGCGTGCACAACACGTCTGCTCTCAGCTTGGGTTCCTCATGGGAGCCGGGGAGGGCCAGGGCCCGCCTGGCCCACTCGAGTTCCACCTGCAATTGGTCCGCGCCTTCCCAGTAAGGGGCCAGGGCCTGCACCAGGCGCAGCGCTTCCCGGCTCCGGTGACGGTCCATGAACCAAGCCAGTGCCTCGCTCAGGTTCGCCTCTTCAACCTGGAGCCTGGCCTGCCAGTCCGGCGTCAGCCGTTCGACGTCCCGCTCTGCACCCTCCGCCAAGTGCAGGAAATACGTGGCATGCCGGTCCCGCAGCGTGTCGTCTTCAGCGATTTTGAGCCGTTCAGTGGCAAATTCCCGAATGGGTTCCAGAAGGAACCATCTGGACTCACTTCCGCGCCTCTGTTCGTGGAGCAAATCCGATGACTGCACCAGGCTGTACTCCACCAGACGAATCAACTGCTCCCGCGGGTGCGGCAGGTCAGTAACCGCCGTCAGCGCGTCCAGGGTAAACCCGCCAATGAACGTGCCGCATGCGGTGAATACCTGACGTTCCTCCTGGGTCAACAGGTCGTAACTCCACCCGATGGCATCCCGCAGAGACCGTCCGTGGTGGGGACCATCGCTGGGTCCGGCAGTCAGCACTTCCAGAGGACGCTCCAGCCAGGACAGCAGACCCGCGGGCGTCACCACACGTAACCGGGCGGCGGCAAGCTCCAGGGCCAGTGGAATGCCGGCCAGCAAGACACAGATGCGCTCCACATCCACCCGGTTGGTGCCGGTCATGGCAAAGCGTGGGTTTGCAGCCTGAGCGCACACTGTGAACATCTCGACGGCCCCACTTGTGCCCTGTGACCCCGCAGCTGCCGGGAGGCTCAGGGGGTTGAGGTACAGCTCGTGTTCGCCGCGCAGATGGAGGACGGTCCGGCTGGTGACCAGCACGCGCAGATCGGGCAGCAGCGCCAGGAGCTGGCCAACGGCTGATGCGGCGGCCACCACATGTTCGAAATTGTCGAGGATCAGGAGCAGGGGGCCAGGGCCAATGGCCTGAACGATGGCGGCGACGCCTGGTCCCGAGGCCCGCACAGCGGCCGCGATGGTGGGCAGCACCTGAGCTGCGTCCCGAATCGGAGCCAGATCAACCCACAGCGCACCTTGAGCAAAGGTGGGCCCCAGATGGTGCGCGAGCTCTAGCGCGAGCCGGGTCTTGCCGATGCCTCCAGGCCCACGGAGGGTCAGAAGACGGACATGAGGTTGAGCGAGCAGGTCCTGGGCGAGGTGAACGTCAGGGGCGCGGCCGATCAGTGGGGTGGAGGGTAGGGGCATCCCTCCGGACTCGCCCACAACATGTCGGGCGTTCATACTCAAGTATAGGGGCTTCCTCGTGACGCCCCAGGCATCTGCTTCATGCGGCGGTTGCTTGCAACTGGGGTCAGCTGCTCAACTTCAACTCCGTATTGTCGAGGCAACCCCAAGACAGTGTTTTACCTGTTCAAGACGCGCTTGACCTGTACGGCACTCCACGGGCCACCTTTGCGGGTCTTGAAGCCGTGGGCCTCGAGCTGGGCGGCAACCGCGCGCAGGCTCAACCCCTGGCTCCGCAACGTACCGGCGTACGCTGCAACGGGAAGCCCCCATCCGCCAGCGCCCCGGCCACGCCCCAGTGGTGGGCTGGATGAACGGCCAGGGACGAAAGGTATGCGGAGGGTAAGTCCTGATCGTCGAGATGAATAGACCCGAATGAAACTGTGCCGGTGCCACCCAGGTCTCCGTCCCTGTCCGCCGCCACAGCGACCGTCGCGTCACGGTGTAGGGCGGTGATGGGGCGAGGATGAAGTGCTGGGTGAACTGCATCTGTCCGGTACCTGGCTTGTGCGCGGTTGCCGGGCGTTTGCCTCGAGTTCGATGTGTTTAGGGGACGGATCTGGTCCAGGATCAGGACTGCGCCGCGTCTGACCGCAACCCCCTGCAAGCGTCACCCTGCTGCATCCACGCCATTACACGCTGGGCACATTCGTCTGGACTGCCCTGCGAAGTGTCGATAACCAGGTCCCCCTCCCCGTGGGCATGAACCGCCCCGTACAGCAGCCGGGCCAGGCCGGGCGGCCGCTTAGCCTGCGTGGCCTCCCGCTCCGCCTCCCACTGCTCGCTGACTTCCAGGGGCGGCCGGAGCGTGACGAGCAGCGGAAGGAAGGGTTGCCATAACCGAGCCGCTCCTCGAACCACCCACGCTCCAGGAACAGCGCGTCCACGATGACGTTGTTGCCCGAGGTCAGCAGACCGGCCACGGCATGGTGCAGACCCGACACGATCTGTTGCCCCACGGGGTCGATGCCCACATGGGTCACCCGTAGGCCGGGGCCGGGGGCCGTTTGTACCATTGCCTTCGCGTTCCTGACGCTGGAAGGGACCGTAGCGTGCTGGACCGGTCATCCACATCCGGTCCGGTCGTGGCCCATCATCAGGTACGGTTCGTTCAGCGCGGCTTGCAAGACTCGGCAGAAGCTGGTCTTCTCAGCGCTGGAAGAACGACCTGGCCGCCGCGGTGTTCCGGCGTTGTTAAGGGAGGACGTCCAGCACAGCACCATGTTCATCCACGGCCCGCCACAGCCAGTGTGTGACCCCGCCGACGTCCAGGCACATCTCGTCAAGGTGCCACCTCGAACCCCGACGGGGTTCCCGATGACGCAGTCCATGTGCGAAGAGGTCGCTGTACTTGATGCACCAGCTACGAAGAGACTCGCGGGTAACGATGAGCACTTGTTCCACCAACAATTCTTCCACGTCCTAATAGCTGAGGGTGAAACGTTGGTACAGTCAGACGGCATGCCCGATGATCGCGACAGGGAATCGGTGTCGAGGAATCTTCTGATCGCTCAACACCGCGCCACGCTACCAAGACAACTTGTCACAACAAACCCTGGCACACCTCGGCCCACCTCTCCCCTTCTTGCCGTGTTGGCAGAAATGCGTGGCGGGGGTCTGGCAAGTTAAACCAGATAGGCTGCTGAGGAAACAACAACTTGGAACAACCTGGTTCTACACTGATGTATGGAGACCGTTCTAGCCGCGTCCCATTCCCTGAATACTCCCGTGTATGGCCGTACACATGAGCTACAGACCTTGATGCACATGCTTCGCAACGGCACGAGGCTTGTGACTCTCCGCGGGCCGGGGGGCATCGGGAAAACGGCTTTGGCTCAGCACATCGCGCATGCCATGCAGCAGGCGGGTGACCGAGTCGTGTTCGTTGATCTGGCCACGATCCGTGATGCTCATCAGGTGCTTGATACCATCGCGGCTACCCTGCCGGCTGCCGATCGGCACGAGACAGCCCTCCGCACCATCGTCAGTGCAGTCGCCAATCGGCCGACACTCCTGATCCTCGACAACTTCGAACAGATCCTAGACGCCGCGGGTGATCTCCCCGAGTTGCTGGCTGCCGCCGACACCGTGCAGGTGCTGGTCACCAGCCGCACGATTCTGGGGTTGCATGACGAACACGAGTATCCTCTCGAACCTCTCTCTCTGCCAGTATCACTCGAGCGGCTCGAAGACAGTGCCGCGGTCGAGATGTTCGTTCACCGTGTGCAAGCTGTCCAGCCGGAGTTTCAGATCACGCCCGAGAACGCCCGGGAGGTGGCGGCCCTGGTCAACGCCCTCGAGGGTGTACCGCTGGCCATCGAACTCGCGGCGGCTCGCCTGCGGAGCTATACCCTGACGGATCTCCTGCATCACCTCGATCATCCGCTGGCCTTCCTGAAGGCTGATTTCCGTGACCGTCCCGAACGGCTGCGTTCCCTGCGGGCGACTGTCCAGTGGAGTTACGACCTGTTGGGCGATGGTGACCGGGAGGTCTTCGAGTGTTGCGCAATATTCGAGGGCAGTTTCACCCCTGAAGCGTTGGTCGCGGTGTGGCAAGACCCCGCCATTCTTGACAGGGTGGATGCCCTGCTGGAGCACAGCTTCCTGCAACGGCAGGTAGGCTCCACGACCCGCTGGAAAATGCTGCAGCCCTTGCGCGAACATGCTCTCGAAAAGTTGGATGTCAGCAGCACCACCCACACCTGGCGCGACCGTCATGCTCGGTACTACCTGACCATCGCGGTTGAGGCACTGGAGCCGCACGCTGGATTCCATATGATCGCGCAGCAGTACGCGCCGGACTACCCGAACATGCGCGAGGGGCTCACCTGGGCCATCGAACACCAGCAGGCAGAGGTCGCCCTGCGGTACTTGCCTGGCATCAGCCGCATCTGGATTCCGTTTGGCCTGTTCCAGGAAGGGCTGAGGCTTTCACAACGCGCCCTGGCACTTCCCGCCCCCGGCCTGGATTATCTGCGCCCACATGCCCTTCATGCTGTGCTCGAATGCCTGATGGGCCTGGGCCTGTATGAAACATTCATCTCGGTGGCCAGGGAATTACTGGAGGTGAGTCAAGCGCAGGGGGATATCTCGGAGGAGCTTACCGGGTGTCTGGCAGTGGCTCTGGGAGAGCACTGGGCCGGGCGCAATGAGGACGCCGTACGCACGAGTCATGGACTCATTCGGCGCTGCGAGCAGTTGCTGACCGTACCTCCAGAGCAGAGACCTTTCAGCGTTACCGATGGTTGGCTCCGAATGACGATCATCAATGCGTTGAACAATGCAGTGTTCCCCCTGCTCGAACTCGGCGAGTACGAACAGGCACTGCACTTCACCGAGGCGGCAGAGAAATGGGGCCGGCAGAGTGGCGTGCCCGATTACATCAGTTGTCTGGGCCTGGTTCAGTACCATATGGGCCTCTACCGGGAGGCGGCCCAGTCTCTCCTCTCCAACATCCACTATTATCTAGAAAAAGAATTCTGGGCGGAGCTTGCGGCGCAAGTCAAGGAATTCGGCCTGGTTCTCGCGGCCAAGGATGCGCCGAAACTGGCCGTTCAGTTTTTTTCCTTCACGCATCGTCTCGAACACGGGTTGACCGGGGCGGTCGGCCGGTATATCACCACGCTGTTTGACCGGGTTCTGGCCGAGCTGCGGCAAAACATGGGGGATAGAGCCTACCAGCAGGCCTGGCAGGAGGGAGCGTATCTCACGCCGGAGGAGATGCGGCGGAAAGCGGAAGCGTTCGTGCAGAGCCTGCAGGAACAGCACCAGCGCGAAAACACGGCTCCAGCAAGCGGTGGCCCGGGTGCCCATACGCCGAGTCACGGCCTGACGGCCCGTGAAGTGGAGGTGCTGGCGCTGGTGGCGCAGGGCCATCCGGACAGGCGAATCGCGAAGCTGCTGGGCATCAGTCCAGCCACGGCGAGTAAACATGTCGCCAATGTGCTTGGGAAGCTGGGGATGCGGAACCGCGTGGAGCTGGCACGCTGGGCCATGCAACACGAACTGGGCTGAACCACCCCTCAGGTTCGACTACATAGTCCTGATAACACGGCGCACTACCCAGTTCTGCCGATGTACTGCAGGGGGCTCCAGTCTACCGTGAGGCATCGGTCAACCCAGGAGTCAGGAGGATGGCCGTGATCCAGCTGCGTGCACGCTCACCCACCGGTCGTTTCCCCGCCCTCGTCCCCACACAAGGAGTCCTGCCATGAGACCCGAATTCGACCCGCAGCTCAACGGCGCCTGGGACAAAATTCACCGCTATCACGGGGAAGCAGCTGCGGACACCGCGCTGCGCCAGTGCACGGCCGACCGTAAGCCCGTCCTGAGTCGCGGGCTGGGGGCGTGGGTCCGGCGGATCCGGCAGGTACTGCATCGGCGGCCGAGCCCCATCCACCCGAGTTGACGGTCACCCGTCCTTCTGGTGCCCCTGCTGGCAGGGACACGTTCTGGGCAGGAGTCAGCCTGCCCGGGAGGAACCACTATGCCCATGACGACACGCGTGACCCGCTCCACTCGCCTGTTGGTGTTGGTGACTTTTCTGTTGGGAAGCGTACTGGCCAGGCAGGGTGCCACGCTCAGTGCGCAGATGACGGGAATGGCTGGAACGAATCTGACGATGGCAGAATGCCGCGAACGTCTGGAGAAGCTTGGTGCGCTGCTTGAAGGCGCAGGGTACGGAAGCGCACGGACCCACGGGCTGAGCGATGGGACGCTGGCAGCGCGCTGGTACAACCGCACCATGAACAGGACGGCTCTGGCGTTCTCAGGGCAGAACGCGGTGGGGAATGCCTTCACTGTCATTGAGCAGGATGGCGTGGTAGCGGAGAGCGAGCTCATAGCCCTGCCCTGAGAACGGCTGAGGCTAGGCAACGGTGGGTTAAACCTGCAGGCGCGGTTCTTCAAGACCTGCTGCCCTTCCCATCCTTTCACTGGGCCGATTGCTCAACCAGCACGCCGCTGGCGCCTTTAGCCTGTATGGCTGGCTCCTGAAGCCTCAGCGGAATGGGCTAAAGCCCTCGACGAACGTCCCGCACCCTGTTCCTCTATATCCACCACAGTTATATCGACTGCGGTAGGAGAAAGAGATGGAGCATCACCGGTTCTTACTCAGCGCCCCCTCGCCTCTGACCCCCGCGGTGTTCCACGTCCTACTGGCCCTCGCTGACGGCGAAAAGCATGGCTAAGCGATCATGAAAGCCGTCGAGAACCACTCCGACGGCCAGACCCGCATGGGTCCCGGTACCCTCTATGACACCCTCAAGCGCCTGCTGGAGACCGGGCTGGTCGCCGAGAGCGACGACGGCCTGATCCCGCTCTGGATGACCAGCGCCGCCGTTACTACCGCCTCACGCCGCTAGGACAGCGCACCCTTGCAGAGGAAGTCGAGCGCATGCGCCGACTAGTGCAGGTGGCCCACCGAAAGCCTGCTCTGGGCGATCTCTAGACCGGGGGAGGAGAAATGGGCGTTCAGGCTGTCGAGAGGTTAGTGGCCGTGTATCGCGCCCTGTTGCGGCTGTATCCCGCTGAACACCGCGCTGCATACAGCCCACACATGCTTCAGGTGTTTCAGGAAGCAAGCGGAGACCGCATCGCGTGTGGCGTTCTGACCCGCGCGCCCTTGCGAGCGGTGGTCCGTCAAAGAGATCCCATCCCTGCTCCCTTCTCCTGAATCAAGGCCCTCACTCCCACCAGGAGGTTCTTATGGTTCTCGTCGTCGGCGCCACTGGACACCTTGGCCGCAGCATCTGTGAACAGCTCGCCCAGCAGGGCAGAGAGGTATGTGCGGTCGTCCGCCCCTCTTCCCCGCCGGAGCAGGTCGATGCCCTCCGTACCCTGGGAGCTCAGCTCGTGCAGGCCGACCTGAAGGACGCCGCCTCGCTGCTCGCCGCCTGTCAGGGAATGGACGTGGTGATCAGTACCGCCACGACCACCCTGCGTGACCCCACGAAGGATTCGATTCCCGACGTCGATTATCAGGGTGGGTTGAACCTCGTGGAGGCGGCCCGGCAGTCCGGCGTGGGGCACTTCGTGTACGTCTCGTTCCCGGAATTCTACGACGGAGCGCGCCCTTCCCCATTGTCGCAGGCCAAGCGAGCTGTGGAGCGGGAACTACGGCACGGGGAGATGCCCTTCACGATCCTCCAGCCCGGCGTCTTCATGGAAGTCTGGCTCAGCCCAGCGCTGGGCTTTGACCCCCTGAACGCCCGGGCACGTGTACTCGGCAGCGGCGAGGCCCCAATCGGCTGGATCAGCCTGCACGACGTGGCTCGCGCCGCAGTGACCTGCCTGGACCACTCTGACCTCCGCGGGGCCACACTTCCCTTGATCGCCGAGAACCGCAGTATGCGCGAGGTCGTGGGGTTGTTCGAGCAGATCGGCGGGCGGACCTTTGAGCTCGAGCACGTCCCGGTCGAGGCCTTGGAAGCGCAGGTAACCACCGCAAACTCACCTCTTGAACAGAGCTTCGCCGCCCTGATGCTCACCCTCGCGCAGGGAGTAACCATCACACCGGATCCCCGGCAAGACGCCCTGTGCCCTGCGCCGACCACGTTGCCGGAGTATGCGCGCCAGGTGGCGGCGCCCAGCCCTCTGGAGACACCAGAACGTGGAGGGCAGGAGGCTCACCCATGAAACGCTTGCTTGCGGGGATTACGCTCGCCCTTCTGTCTTTTCCTGCCCTGGCCGCGCCGGTGCGTGGCACCCTGACGGGCCGCATCGTGGATTGGCCGGGCGGCCGGGCCGAGCTGAGCATCGAGACCGAGACCGGCGAGTTGCTGGTGACCGGGTCGGTCGACGCTGGGGGCACCTTCAGCGTGCCGTTGCCCACCCGGGTCCCGGAGGCCATCGGCTTGCCCCCGATCAGCGGGTTGTTCGCCCGGCCCTCGAATTATGATCGTGGGTGTCAGGGTGAGGGCACCGCCACACCCACAACCGGCCACTTCAAATTCTTCCAGCTGGTTGTGCGGCGCGGTGCGGAGCGCCTGGGGGACATCACGCTGAAAAGCTCGGCCCGATTGGGGCCATTCACGAGGGCTGTTGACGCGCCCCTGATGTACTTCGATACGTCGACGTCCTTGCAAGGCACGGTCGAGTGCGTGGACCAGAACATGCGAGAGACGCTGAGCGGCACCTTCGGTGCAGGCTGGCATCTCGCGCCGCGCCGGGTGGAGACAGTGACGCCGGAAGGCGGTGAGCGCGCCCGCCTCACCGCGGGGGTACTTCCGTCCGGGCTGGCTTGGCGGTTGTATCAGGAATACGGTGGGGTCGGCATGATGTTCCAGCCAGGTCCCGCTGGAGAGACGGTCGTGGACATCGTCCGCTCAGATCTTCCCGCCGCACGCGCGGGGCTCCAATCTGGCGACGTTCTCCTTACGCTGGAGGGGCGAAGCCTGGAGGGCGTTCCGTTCGCACAGGTGCTCTCGCGCATCCGGGGGCAGGCGGGCACGGCCATCACGCTGGGCGTGCGCCGAAATGGTCAGGCCGCTCCGCTGACGTTCAAGCTGGTGCGGGAACTGGTCCGTCTGCCCTGAAGGCCGAGCTGGGTCGCCGGGCCTTGCTCGAGGTGTCAAGCAGACGCGGCCACCGAGAAGGGTTCAGGTGCGGATCAGGTCATCGTCCGGGGCAGCTCGAACTGGCGGTGTCCCGTTTAGGCTCCGTTGCTGGAGTCTTGCCCACATCCCCAGTGGGCAAGACCTCAGCACCTGACACCTCGGGAAATTGATGTACTGGTGGCTGGAAATGGTCTGCTGAGCAGCCGAAAGCAGCCCCATAAGACCTCGCCGTCCTACCGCGCGGCCTGACCCAGCACCTGCCACCCGATCCGGACCAGACTGACCACGGCCCGCCCACGGGTGTCCTGACGAGGGGGCTGGTCCTGCGCCTGCTGCACACCCCACGCCAGTGCGATACACAGCAGGCCGAACAACCGGGAGATCCGCTCCGGAGCCGTCATGTGTGTGGCCTTCACCCCTCAGCCCGCGGCATTTCAACGACGAGAACGCCGACTCAATGCCTCACCTCCGACGATAGGTGTTCAGCACGTCCAGGACAGGCAAATTCGAAGCGACGATCACCCTGTCCCCCACGGGGGACAGGGTGATCACCACGTGCATCCATCCGCCGTACACCCAGGTCCGCTTGAAGAGCGTCCGTACCTGTCCCGGTTGCAGCGTCGTGAATAGATCCTGGGCCAGCTCATCCTCAATGCGGGTGTTTTCCCAGAGGCACACACACTGCCGGATGGGTTTCCAACGCAGGAATGAGCACCACTCCTGCCCGACGAACTCCCCGTCTGCGATCAACACGGCCCAGCGCCTTGGGGGCAGGACCTAGAGCAGTCGGGCCACCAGGAGGATCCGGGCCGCCGTACAGCTGCCCGCCCTGATGCGGGAGGACCCTCCACACGAGGGGAATGACCGCGCCACCGAGGAGCGCGCCCAGCACCAGGATGTTCAGTGGCGTCTGGCCGTGGTGCCAGGTGCGGGCAAGCGTCCTTATGGGCGTCTGTTGTGCCCAGGAAGGTGCGGTGCAGGATCAAGGTCAGCTGCCCTGAGGGAGTAGCGGAAGCAGGACGTCACAGACGTCCTGCGGGGTCAGTTGAGCGTCGTGGAAGACCCGCGCGGCGATGCGTGTGATGAAATCAAGGGTGGCATCTCGATGAAGGTGAAGCGCAATCTTGCGGTGGAGCGTGGATCCGGCTTGGAGCAGGGCAGGGCCAGAAGCACTTCGGCCAGCCGTGTCAGGACATCGGTGCGGCGATGAGGCGGCCTTTCAGATGGGTCGCCAGCGTGTCGGCATGCAATCGGGCAGTATCGGGGATCGTCACAGACCCAGATACTGCCCTTCGTCATGTCATACCGCGTCCGGAACGGCATTTGCCGCAAAGTGTCAGGTGCGGAGATCCAGACCAGAACGAACCTCCAGAATAAGACTGGAGGTGGACTACCGCACGCGAACACCATTCAGATTGACAGCACCAGCGATGGCCGCTACGGTCGAGAATTCGATTTCTTCCTTCCCCGACGCAGAGAATCACAAGGTACGGCGCAGGCTACCAACAACGATCAGGGCCGCAGAATTCTCAGGCCGACAGTCAGTCTCAAATCTGGGTCTCTTCGACAGCGGCCTCCACAGCGACGGATGCCGGCGCGTGCCGGAGGAGCGTGGCCCCCATCCACGCCCATCCCAGGCCGTACAGCAAGGTGGGGACAAGCGTGAATTCGTAGCCATGGTCGGCGTCCAGCATGGCCAAAGGAAAGGAACTGAGCAGGGCCCCGCCTATCACGATGAGCGGCACGCGCGGCCCCCCGGCGGCGGAAGGGACGCTGAGGGCACCGAGCAGGACACTCAGCGCGAAGGTCAGGTTTCCCAGCGCGAACGTGGACCAGCCGATCTGCTGCGTGGGTGCTGTGCGCCAGTCCTCGGTGTAGGGGACAGCCAGAAATGCGTGGCCGACCGCGGAGGCGCAGAGGCCGAGCAAAGCCAGCCAGAGCAGAACGCGGGAAAGGGGCCGGGACTGCGTCTTCAGGGCGCCCATGGCGCTCAGGAAAGCATAGATCTGGAGGGGATAAGGAAGCAGCCCGAGAGCGAACCAGGTGTCCTGGGATACGCCAAGAACGACCGCGTGGTCTGGACTAGCATCCAGGCCGTGCGCGGCGATATGCATGAACGAAAAAGCCAGAAACAAAAGGCCCGCCAGAATTCCCAGCAGTCCACCTCGGTTGCCGTGTCGTGTCATGTCCTCACTCCTCTTCACTGAAAGTGTTGTGCTGCCGCACAGGGAAACGTACGGGGCCATACAGCCCCAACCAATCCTGACCTCGCTACCGTCCTTGTCCTCACGGACCGGCCGGAGCCCAAGGGTGCCGGCTCGTGCCACGGTGACCTGAGGACACCCGTGGACAGGACGTTCACAGGTCCCGCCGACGGAGAGAGCCGGGCGTCATCCGCACGTGACGTCCAGGACTCCACAGCGGAGGCAACCCGAAACCGGATCCCGAACGCCTTGTTGATGTCGCGAGTCCGCGCTCCGCCCACTCCATCACCGCGTTCCGCACCAAGACCGGCAGGGATGCGTCGCCCCATCTCTGCCAGGGCAAAACAAATGATGAGCAGCACCGTCGAACCGTGGAAATGGGCTCTGGAGCCGAACACGGGGCGAGATCCTACGCATCGCCCCGAGCCTATGAATCCATGGGTGATTTCTGGATGAATGTCGACAAGCCTGCAGCTGCAGACGTGACCGAAGGACCCGGAACATGCGGCCGGTGTGGCCATCTGGTCGCCAGGTGCTGGGGTCGCAATCTGCGTCCTGAAGCGAATCACACTTGTTGACCGACAGACGCACCGGAACGAACCTGCCGGATACACGGATCCGCACACAACATGTCCCGGTGCTCCAGCAGGACAAAAAACGAATCACCGTGAACGTGCCCTGATCATTCGCCGCCCCCCGGGCTCCGGAGTCGCTGCGGTGCCGGGCGCGTGTCGTGTGCAGGGCTGACCTGTGGGTGAAGAGCCCCCCCAGCGTCACCCGGTCGCCTGGCCCGCCAACAGACAGGGCCAGACCAATGTCCAGACGCTTCGGCGCAACACTCCACGCTCCGGTACACCTCCCGGCGCGCCGGACCCTGGCGCCACAGGGGAGGGGAGTGCGTCCCCGTCGATGCACGCCAGGAGGTCACCTTGTCAGCATTTTTCACGCAGCCTCAAGGGACGCTAAGCCCTCTGGCGCAGGACGAAACCGTGTTCAGACCTGCACCGGGCCCCACCTTCCACTCCCAGGCAGCCTGCAGCACACCCTTCATGCCGGGTACGTTGGACTGCCTTCCCTGGAACACTGCCGCGCCGGAAGTGGCCTTCACCCGGAGAATTCCACGCCAGTTTCTTGGTCCCTGGCCAGACGAACATTTCCGGTAGGGCGTTCACTCGCCAATCATTCAACACCTGACAGATTCAGTGCGCCTCGGGACGCCAGCACGATCCGGAACGGCAAAGGAGCACAATGCGCACACTGATCATTTCCTTGAGCATGGCATTCGTTCTTTCCGCATGTGGGGGGACAGGACCAACCACCAATCCGGAACCAGGCCCCGGCCAGGACCCAGGGCCCGTCAGCCCAACGGCGAGGACGGTGAGTGGGCGGATACTGGATGCGGCGGGCCGTCCGGTGGCGGAGGCTGAAGTGTGGATTCAACCCGCGTCCTTCCAGGGCCTGATCAAGGCGCGTACCGACGCCCAGGGCTATTACAAGTCCCCTGAGCTCAATCTCGCCGTTGCCCCCTTTGAGGCTCAGGCCTACAAGCTCCTGGACTACCACGGTGAAAGGACCTGCGTGCGGATGGGCGGTGAAACCCTGGCTGACTTTGACGTCTTCAATCCCCGCGACGGCGCCGTGCGCAACTTCCGGTGGAAGATGACCGGGCCGGCCGAGGGCGGCTACGACAACCTCACCTGGGGCGGTGACCTCCGGTTCTACCAGGATCCTTCAACGGCGGACGCCGACGTGGTCCGCGACGACGAGACCATTGAGGTGACGCTGGTGCCGAACGGACCGTTGGTTGATGGCAGTGTCGGCCAGCGCCTGACGCGCATCGTCCAGGCGGGCCAGGGGGTCAGGGACGTCCCGGCCGGGCGTTATGACATCTCCGCGGCGGTCGTGAATGACGACGGGACAAAGACACCACTGAACATCAAAGCCGACAATGACGTGCAGAAGGTGCCGTTCGATACCACAATCACGATCCTGTTCGATGGCCTGTCCAGCTGCGGGCATTACGCCACGTACCACGCCACCCCCCTTGCCCTTTCCAGGTGACGCCGCACCCGGACTGCTTCTCCGGCTCAAGAAGCCCCGCATCAACCCGGGCGCTTCTCCAGCACGAACCAGACCTACATGGGCGCGGCCCGCCTGCCACAGTTGCCAAGAGTCAGCCACCGTTCATCCTGAATTCATTCTCCGTTTTGCATGGTGCGCGTCAGGGGCAGGCACCACGGCCACGACAGGCTGTCAACCCTGGTCCTGGAGGACGTATGAAGACAATCCAACGCGCAGTGGGCCTGAACGCCGCACTGATCCTGTCCACGATGCTTTCCCCCACAGGCGCAGCCAACCCGGCACCCAAACCTGCCACACCCGTCGTTCAGGGCACCACGCAGCTGGCAGGCGGGCAGGGAACCCTGGGCAAGACGGTTACCCTGGGCAAGGGCCGCGCGGCAATCAACTTCACGCTCAACAGCGCTGAATTCACGCTGGCCAGAGTGACTGTAGGCACGAATGTCTACGTGCCGAAGGCCGACGAGAAGCTGCTGATTCTGCGCTACACGCTGCAAAACCCTCAGAAGGAATCGAAGGACGTGTCCTGGAACACCCTGAAATTCACCGCCGTGGATGCCCAGGACACCAACCATGAGCATGACAATTACGTCGGGCGGGACGGCACGTCCGAACAGCTCGACATGACCCTCAAGCCGGCCCAGAAAATCAATGTGTACGCGGTGATGGCCGTGCCCGCGGCGGGTCCGATCCCGAAACTCATCGTGAGCGCCGGAGACGAGTTCCCGGTGCAGCGGTATGACCTGCGCGGAAAGGTCAAAGGCCTGGCGGCCGCGCTCGCCGACCCGAAGGACCCTTCTTTCGCCACGGCCCGCGAGGTCCAAACGGTCGCGAACAGCACCTACGCTCCACTCGGAAAATTCGACATGAAGCTGGACGCGGCGGCGCTGTCACCGGCAGCGATCAACGGCCAGACTCCTCCCAGTGGGCAGCGGTACCTGGTGGCGACCCTCGGCCTCCGGAACGGCACCGCGAAAACGGCGGAGGCAGCCGAATGGACATTCAACACCTTCAAGTTCCAGCTGCGGAACGCCGACGGGGAGGTGCAGGTCTACGACGATTACCTGTTGAAAGTCGCCCGGGACGAAACAGCCAACGGCACCCTCAAACCGGGGGAAGAAGCGCGGTTCCGGGTGTATTTCCTGCTGCCGGACAACGTGGCGGGCTCCACACTCAGCGTCAGTGAAGGCGAGTCTCGGACGATTGCTTTCAGCGTCAGCGCCGCCCGCTGAGATGCAAAGGAGGCGCTCTTCTGGAGCGGTGCGCCTCCACTGCAGGCGCTGACCGATCCAGCACCTCGCCTGCCAGGCCGGTACCGTACGCGCTGCTGTGCCCACAGCACTTCTCGATCACTGGAGACACCTCCCTGATGAAACACCTTCTTCTGTTGGCGCCCCTCTTGAGCGGGGTCACGTCCGCGCAGGGCGCGGCCCCTCCACCCATCACGATGGTCGGTGACGTCTCTCTGTCCCGGTCGGAACTCACCATCCCCGGCATGGCGCCGCAAGTGACGGTAAGCGCCGCGGCCTCGTTTTTCAAAGGGTCCACGGCCCTGACGGCCTCACTCTCACAGGATGTGTGCAGCGTCGTCAAAGACGAGGACGGTCTCCCACAGGCCCCGGCGGCGGCATCCGGCACACCGGTTCCCCTGGATGCGGGAACTCCTCTGGCGCTGCGAACGGCCCAGGCGCCTTATGCTCAGCTTGTCCGGTCCGGGCCGCCGCAGTACACCTACCGCTCCGCGGTCCCGGCCCTGCCGGCGCCTCCAGCCGGACTCGTACTGAATATCCCGGGCGCGGCGGGCGGCTTTCCCGCGTTCAGCGGTGTTGCCGTGCCTGTCTCGGACCCGCTGCGCCTCACGGCTCCCGCCGCGGGGGAGAGCTTTACGTTGAAGACGGCGTTCACCTGGTCGAATCCCACCAAGGACCCGAACGCCACCGTCCTGCTGACTGGGATGGCGGACGATTCGGAGGTTATGTTCTCCTGCGTGGTCAAAGATGACGGGACATTCACGCTGCCAGCCGCAACGGCCGCGGAGTTGAGTGCCCTGGGGTTCGGGTCGGGCATCCTGACTGGCGTGGGCCGGACCGTCAGCCGCACGGTCCGTTCCGGCAGTGCAGTGCTGACGGTCAGAACCTTCGTCATGGCCATGGGCGAACCGTAACCCAGGCACTGCAGTGAAAGTGCACCGGAGCTGCGCCGCCGCACACGCGGCGGCGCAGCCTGTCGTCTCTGGCGCTGAGGCGCCGAGCCGAGAAGGCCGGTGTCCCGCCGCTCTTCTCGGCCTGTGTGTCCAGGGCGCTTCGGGTGCTGGGCAGCGTGGTCTCTCCCTCCAGGTGCGGCCTGCGCCGATCTCCAGCCCGTTACACTTTGAAGGTGTCTCCCACACGCTCCTGGCATGCCGAGGTGCTCGGCGTCCCCCGGCTCTTCGGCGAGTCGGCCGGCGGCGCGCTGCTTGACCGGAAGACCAGCGCCCTGATCGCCTACCTGGCGCTTGAGGGCCCGACCAGCCGCGCCCAGCTCGCTGCCCTGCTGTGGCCGGAGTCAGCGGAGGCCATCGCCCGGAACAACCTTGCGCAGGCGCTGCGCAAACTCCGCCTGGCGAGGCAGCCGGGCCTGGTGATGGGCCGCCACACGCTGCAGCTGGCCGAGGGGGTGCGGGTCGATGCGCGCGGAGTCCGGGAGATGTACGAGCAGGGCCGGCTCGAGGCCTTCGTCACGGGGTACGGCGCATTGCTCGCCCCGTTTGACTTTGACGACTGCGCGGAGTTCGAAGACTGGCTGATCGCCGAGCGTGAGCGCTGGCAGGCCTGGCAGCGAGCCGCGTTGCGCTCCCTTGCCCTGGACGCGGACGGGACAGGGGACCCCGGCGGTGCGCTCGAGTGGGCCCGGCAGCTGCTGGCGGCGGACGCGGCGTCCGAGGAGGCGTACGTTCTCGTGGCCCGGTTCCAGTTCGCCGTGGGGGACCGCACGGCAGCCCTCGGCACCCTGCGGGCCTGTGAGGCGATGCTCGAGCGCGAGTTCGGGGTGAACCCCAACGCGCAGACCCGGGCGCTGGCGCGCCTGATCCGTGAGGGCAGCGGTGAGGCGCCGCGACCGCCCACGGCGCAGCGCGCCATTCCCCTCACGGTCCTGCGGCCACCCATTCTGGTGGGACGCGAGCGGGAATGGGCGCTCATGGAGCAGGCCTGGGCGAACGGCCAGGGCGTGTGCCTGGTGGGTGAGGCGGGCGTCGGCAAGTCACGCCTGGTTCAGGAGTTCGCCCGCGCGCACGGCGGCGACTTCTACCTCGACTGCCGTCCGGGCGACGAGAAGGTGCTGTATGGCCTGACGACCCGCATGCTGCGCAGGATTCTCGGCAGGTACCCGCAGCTGAAGTTCGAGCCCTGGGTCACGCTTCAGCTCGCTCGGCTGCTGCCGGAGTTCGGGTCGGCTCCGCCGATGGTGGCACCTGCCGACAAGGTGCGGTTCTATCAGGCGATCACTGAGGTGGTGCGCCGTGCGGTCGAGGCGGGCATGACCGTGTTCGCCTACGACGACACCCATTACTTCGACGACGGGAGCGCCGAGGCGCAGCTGTTCATGTGGGGCGCGCTGGGGTGGGGGGACATCGACGCGCCGTTCCGGATCGTGTTCAACTTGCGGCCGCAGGCGTACACCTCCGTCGCCGGGCAGGCCCTGGCGGACCTGGTCCGCACCGGGCGGGTTCTGGTCATGGAGCTGGGACCACTGACGCCGGACGCGGTCGAACGGCTCGTCGAGAGCATCAGCGTCCCGGAACTTACCGCGTTGACGCCCGCTCTGCAGCGCTACACCGGAGGCAATCCACAGTTCCTGCTCGAAACCGTCAAGTACATGATCGAGACCGGGGACCTGGAACGGGGGTTCCCGGACCGCCTGCCTCCCCCCGGTCCCGTCCGCGAGATCGTAAGCCGGCGCCTGAAGCGCCTGTCACCTGCCGCGCTGCATGCCGCGCAGGCCGCTGCCGTGCTGCAAAGCGACTTCACGGTGGAGCTCATCACGGAGGTGTTGCGCGCGCCTCTGCTGGACGTGCTGTCCGCCTGGCAGGAACTGGAGCGTGCCCAGGTGGTGACCGAGTGCCGCTTCAGTCACGACCTGGTGTACGAGACGGTCGAAGCGCAGGTGGCGCCGGGTGTGAGGGAAGCGCTGAACCGCAGCGCGGCGCGGGTCCTGGAGGGTCACCGCTTCCCGCCCTCACGCGTGGGCCGCCACTGGCTGCAGGGAGGGGAGCCGGTTCGCGCCGCGGTGAAGTTTCAGGAGGCCTCAGACCTGGCGCGCGGCAGCCTGCGCTTCGTGGAAGCGGCCGACCTGCTCGAGGAGGCCGCCGCCCTGTTCGAGCGCCACGGTGACCCGGACCGGGCCTTCTCCACCCGGCACCTGCTGACCCGGGATCTTCTCAAGGAATTCGACCTGGGGCAGCGCTACGAGGCGTCACTGGGCCGGCTGTTCAGCCTGGCGCGGACGGAAGGTCAACAGGCGCGCGCCTGGCACTGCCAGGGCCTGCTGCACAGTCGCTGCGCGCATCACGGCCCTGCCCTGGAGGCCGCGCAGACCGGCTGGATGCATGCAGAACAGAGTGGTGACGCGGAAGTCCAGGCTGAACTGTCGCAGTTCCTGGGCATCGCGGCCCTCCACGTTAATCAGCTGGACGCGGCGGCCGCCGCTTTTCGCCAGGCCGCGGCGCTCAATGAGGAGCTCGGCCGGGTGAGCGGTCAACTGTCGGCGCTGCAGAACCTGGGGGTGGTGCTGGGCAAACTCGGCCGGTACGCGGAAGCAGTCGGGCACCTGACGGCCCTGGTTGAGCTGGGCACGCGGGCCGAGCGCCCGGTGAGCGTGCTGAACGCCCGAACCAACCTCGCAGTGGCACTGAGTCGCCTGGGTGCCAAGCGTGACGCGCGGGAGCACGTCCTCGCGGTCCTGACCCAGTTGGACCTCACGCAGGGCCGGGAGATGAACCGGGTGCTCGCGCTGATCACGCTGGGCGGCATCGAGCGGGACCTCGGGCACTTTGCCGGGGCGCTCGAGGCCCTGGAGCGAGCCGCCGAGGTGAGTGAGGGGTACCAGCGTTTCGCCTGGGCGCTCATCAGGCAGCAGCAGGCCACCGTGCATGCAGTGCTCGGCGATTTCGAGACCGCGCGCTCGGCCGCCGAACAGGCCCTGGGCGCGGCCAAGGACGCGCTTGAACGCGCTGAGGCGCTCCGGGTGCTCGCCCTGGTACGCGCATCCCTCGGCGAGGAAATCCACGCTGAGCTGCGGGAACTTGCCGAACTGCGCCGTGGCCTGGGCCCTGAGGACGTGCTCCGCGTCGACCTGACCCTTGCCAGACTTGGCCTCCTGGACGTGGGGGCGCTGGAGGCGCTGCTCGGCCACCTGCGTGCGGGTGAAGCGCATGACTTGTTGATCGTCGCGTTGACCCTGCACGCCCAACACCTTCTGGACGCCGGCCGGCCGGCGCCGGCCGCGGCGTCCGCCCGGGAAGCAGTCGAACTGCTCAGGGCGTACGCCCCGGCGGAAGTCTCACGGGATCAGCTGCTGGCGCTGCACGCGCGGATCCTGAGTGCGACGGGCCATCCGGACGCCGCAGCGGTTGGGCGTCAGGCGGCAGACGCTCTGGCGGCGGCTATGCCCCACGTTCCACCTGAACTCCAGAGCGTCTACCGGGCCGCCCGCTGACCTGCCGTCCGCAGCAGGTCGGGCCGGTTGTTATACTGACGGCGTGCTCTCAGCGCCTACCGTGCGAGTCGTGCTTCTCGGTATGCCGACGGTGACCCACACCGACGGAACGGTCATTCCTCTGGACCGCAAAACCGCCGGCGTCTTGGCTGTGCTGGCCTGCACCGGCCGCAGCTCTCGTTCGAGGCTCGCAGGGCTCCTGTGGCCTGATTCGCGAGAGAGCCTGGCGAGGAACAGCTTGGTGCAGTTGATGCGCCGCTGGCGCCGCACGGTGGGCGAGAACCTGGTCGAGGGCGGCGACACCGTTTCTCTGACGGGCGCAGTGTCGGTCGACGCCACCGAAGTGTTCGACGCATACCTGGCCGGCCAGGACGAGGCGCTCGGCGCCCTTCAGGGCGCATTGCTGGAGCCGTACGCTTACAGCGATCTGCCGGAGTTCGACGAGTGGCTGCGTGGCGAACGGGACCGCTGGCATGAAGCGCGCCGCGGCGCGCTCACCCGGTTGTGCGACCGCGACACCGACCGGGCGGCGTACAACGACGCTCTCGGGTGGGCCGAGCGACTGCTGGCCCTCACGCCTGCGTCAGAGGAGGCCTTCCTGCGGGTGATGAAACTGCAGTACCTGCTGGGTGACCGTGACCGGGCGCTCGCGACCTACCACCGCTGCGAGGCCGCCCTCCGCCGCGAGCATCACGTCGCCCCTCTGCCTGCCACGCTGGCGCTCGCGCGCCTCGTCCAGGAGAGCCGCACCATCAGCCGTCCCGCGCCGCCTCCAATCCCCGCGATGCCGCCAGCCGTGCGGTGCCCACCGGTCCTGGTGGGACGTGAACGCGAGTGGGCGCTGATGAACGACGCCTGGTCACGTGGCCTGAGCATTGTCGTGTCGGGGGAGCCGGGCATCGGCAAAACCCGCCTGATGCGCGAATTCATCGCGAGCAAAGGCGCCTGGTTCCACCTGGACGGCCGGCCCGGCGACACCACCGTGCCGTATGGCACGTACGCCCGGGTGTGGCGCGCGCTGTTGCGCGCCCGGCCGGACATTGACCTGCCCGGATGGGCCCGCGAGCAGCTCGCGCTGTTCCTCCCGGAACTGAGCCCCGCCCAGACGCCCGACGCCGCCACGCCTGATCAGGAAGGCCTCGCCCACGCGATGGACGAACTGGCGCTGCGTGCCTGCCAGGGCATGGCCGGCGTCGTCGCCGACGACATCCAGTACTACGACGCGGCGAGCATGGAGCTCAGTTCCGCCATCGCCGTGCGCTACGCGCCGTTCACCGTGCAGGGCGGCATCGTCCCACTCCTTACCGCGCACCGGAAGGGGGAGCTGCCAGCGTACGTCGAAGCGTCGCTGCGCAGGCTGGTCGCGGTGGGCCACGGCATCTGGATTGACCTTCAGCCCCTCGACGACACGGCGGTCACGCGGGTTCTGGCCAGCCTGGACCTGCCCCTCTCTGGTGGGGACGTCGCCCGCCTCACGCGCTCCAGCAACGGCAATCCCCTGTTTCTCCTCGAGGCGGTCAAACACCTGATCGAGCACGCGCCCGGTGGGCCGGCGCCCGCTTTGCCGGAGAAAGTGCATGGGGTCATCGGGGAGCGCCTGCGGCGGTTGTCTCCGAAAGCACTGCTGCTGGCCCAGGCCGCGTGCGTGCTGCAAACCGACGTCGACCTCGACCTGGTCACCACCATGCTCGACGCGCCTCTGCTGGACATGCTGCCCGCCTGGCAGGAGCTGGAGGGCGCGCAGATTCTCCAGCAGGGCCGGTTCAGCCACGACCTCGTGTACGAAAGCGTCCGCGCAGGGATGTCGAAGAGCGTCCGGCAGGCGCTGCACCGCCGCGCCGCCCGGGCACTGGAACGTGAGGGCGAGGAGCCCGCCCGCATCGCGCGGCACTGGACTGAGGGAGGCGACGCCCGCCGGGCCGTGCCGGCGCTGCAGGCGGCGGCCCGCTCGGCGGTCGCCGCGCAGCGTTACGCCGAAGCGGCCGAGGCCCTCGAACAGGCGGCGGCGACCCTCGAGGCCACTGGCGAACCGCACCAGGCCTTCGACATCCGGCGTACCCTGGCTGCCGAGGTGCTCTGGCCGGGCGGCGCCCACGCCCGCCTGGCGGCGTGTCTGCACCGTCTGGCACAAACCGCGCGCACGCCCGAGCTGCACGCCTCAGTGGAGCGTCTCAAGAACGAGTTGACCTCCACCCTGGCCTGAACAGCCACAAGGTGCAGGTGGGGGCCTGCGCTCAGGGTTGGAGCAGCCAGATGGGGGTCTGACGGAGGGTGCCGCTGTGACCGCAGGTGTCGAATCCTTGAAAGAGCACCATGGTCGTGTTGCCCAGCGCCTCTTCCGTATCGGTCTGGCCCACCCGGAGGGGCGTCTTCGTCCCGTTCGCATTTTTCAGGGCGGCAGAGACCCTGTAGTACCCCACCGGAATGTCACCCAGCCCCTGCGACACCCGGGTCGTGCGCGTGATGGTGGAGCCCTTGCTGCCATCGATGAGTGGTCCGTCCGGAACCAGGGTCACCTCGACCGTGGCGTCAGGGGCGACCGGTTGAGCGTCGTCGGTGGAGAGGCGTTCGAAGCTCAGGGTCCCGCCCCAGGTGTCGCCCCCGTACTCTGATGACGGCATGTCCGATGCTCCGCGGATTTTCCAAACGAAGTTCCGCGTCGCACCCGCTTTGGCGTTGAAGGCGTCCTGGTACGCTTCCGGATCTCCGGCCATGCGCAGGCAATAGCGCTGATCGTGGTACTTCACCTCCTTGTAGGCCGTCACGTAATACGGATTGGCGGCGGGATTGAGTTCGGTGGACTGATAGCGGCCCTGCGCGTTCGTGGTCGTGAACAGCGTGCCCCGGAACATCGCGGGCGCAATGATGATCTGGACGCCCGCCACCGGCTTGCCGCGCTCATCGACCACGCGTCCGCTGACGGTATGGGGCGTCGGCCCAGACGTGGCCGAGAGGCCGAAGGCAGCCAGGAGCAGGGCGGAAAGGCTGAGCGTGAACGTTTTTACGGGTGTTGACATCTCTTACTCCTTGGGCAGGCCCAGGTCATCTTCTGGGCTGATCGGAAGGCAGCGTACGAACAACGCCATGATTTCCGAGTGACCTGGACCGGGCCGGTCCTGGTCAAGGGGGAGGTCACCCTGTGGGCCCCTGCCGAGGGCCGCAGGCCGGGAAGCACGGGAAGTGCTTGCCTTCATCCGCGCCTGACCGTGTTCCGGCTGCGCCAGCGGCAGCCTGGCCGTCAGGTGGACTGGATGGCGGCAGCCAGGTACGCAATCAGCGCTTCGGGGGACGTGAAATACCGGTGCTGGTCGTCGCGGCGCACAGAGGCACGCCACTTGCCCTGCGCACCGTCCGGCTCCAGCCACACGCGTACCACCAGCCAGCGCTGGGTGTCCGGACCGATCATGTTCGTCACCGGCGCGCCAGGAAGGGCGGGAGGCACGTCACGACGGCCGGACGCCCCCCGCTCCCTGGGGGCTGGGTGTGCCTGGACAGCGGCGCCCGGGCCACGTGGAGGAGGGACGGAAGGTGCTGACGAATACGCCTCCACCCACCAACAGGACCACCGTGGCCACCGCCAGAGCGCCGAGGATGAAGGCGTCCGTGCCAGGTTCCAGCACCGCCTGCCCCGGAGTGGCCGGAGCGTAGTGCACCTGAACCGGGCGGCCCTTCGGGTAGCGCGCCAGAACGCGGCGCGCGAACGCTTCATCCGGCGGCGACGAGCGGCGCGTTACCTGTTGGGAGCGGTAGCCCTGACCACCGACCGCGGAGCTGGACTCGACGTGGGCGGTATACCGCTCCTTTTCGCCGGAAAGACTGCGCGACAGGCGACTGTCCGTCACGGTGCCGGGGGTGGTCGGCCACGTCAAGGTCCGGTGCCCGAGGTGGGCGAGGCCACCGAGGCCGAGCGCGAACATCAGCGTGACGCTCAGAATTCCCAGCCCAACCACCCGTTCCAGCGGCCACGACGCGAGGATGCGGATCATGCGTTCACCCGCTTCAGTGCGGCATTGGTGCCTCGCCTGAAGTCAGGTGAGCTTCGCCGCCAGGCGGCCTGCTGGGTGTGCGCCCTGTCCGTCGCCACATGGGGATCACCATGATCTGCGCCGAACCCTTCGCATCGGCGCGTCCCGGGACGCCACCGCCAGCCTCGTTGCCAGGCAGGGTGGATGGAGGTTCGGGAGGGGGCACGCGCCAGCACGACGCGAAACGAGGTGTGGTTGCGGATCTTCATGCGGTCTCCTGTGGGGTCAGGGGCGGCTCGTCGCCCTGAAGTGCGGAGTGGACGGGCGTGATCTGAGGATGATGACCTCGCCACGACGCGACCTCGCCACCGGGTGACCAGCCCGAAGCCGGGTGAATCGGCGGGCTGGGCGGCGGGGAGGTTGCCCGCCGGGCCGCTCCCTCTCGCCGCGGCGGTCACTCCGCGATGAAACTGATGGGGTATTCCTGTTCGACCTCCAGGCCGTAGGAACCCACTGTCCCCCCAACTGATACGGACGCCTTGGCCCCAACATCGACAATCTCCCCTGAAGTGTTGACGGCGACGTAGCAGCCTGCCTTGGCCCCCGGGCCTACTTTGAAGGCGCCCACACCCAGCCCAGCCTTCACGCCGGCAAACACGGTGATCTTGCCCTGGAACGCGTACTCGACCTCTCCGAAGGTATCGGCCAGGACCACGCCTGGGCCTTCGATCTGAATGGCGACCTTCTCGCAGTTGAAGCTGACTTCAGCGATCAGGAAATCGAGGGTGACTTTGTAAGGGTCGCGGACCGGGCACGGTCCAGGCTCGTCGAGGGACACCTCGACCTCATCTTCGAGCTCGGGAACTGTTCCGCACGGCGCGGAGACCTCGGCCACCGTCCACAGGTCCGCGCCCTGCTGGGCGGGCACCAGAAGATCCGTTTCAATGCTGATCAGGGTGCGGCGCTGCATCTCGAGCATGAGCAGTTGGTACGTCGTGGGGTCGCTCACGTTCCCGATCAGCCCGGTCAGCAGCCGGTAGGTCGGGCGGAACGCCTGAGCGGTGAGGCTATCGAGTTCGCGCATGCCTGCGCGCCACTGGGTGAACGCGTTCTGCGCGGCGCCGCAGCGCACCAGGCGGTGGCGCTCCTGAACCGCCTCCTGACAGCGGCGGTCCGTACCGCAGGCGCTGACTTCTGGACCCTCCCGCCGGATGGAGTCCCCGAGAACCTCTCCCAGCTGCTCGTTGATGGGGTCCATGAAGGACACGTGCCGGTCCACCCTGTCCCACAGGGCACGCACCGTCGGTTCGGAACGGGCGAACTCGATGGTGTGTGAGATGGCCGCGACGCGCGCAGCGGCAACGGCGTCAGGTGCCGCGCCGCCCTGTGCGCCCTGGGGCTGCTCGGTCAGGGCGTTGAGCCGCGCCGTTCGGCTCTGCACCTGCGCGGCGTACTCGAGGCGGAGGGCCTGCATTCTCGCGGCGTAGGCGCCCAGACCCGCGACATCCTTGGGAAACGGAAGGGCGGGAAGCCGGCCGTCTATGGCGCGGGAGAGATCGAACGTGAGCGGCGACGGCGCCCAGTGTTGGGTGACGCTGAGCGCGTCTTCGTCATTCTCCGCAGGGGTGGCCGGAGCAAGCGGCTTGTCTGCCGCTTCCTTCGCCAGGGCGGGCGTTCGGCGCTGCCCGGCCCGCATGAACCGCACGGCTTCCGGCGTCTTCTTCTGCGCGTACAACGCGAGGGCCAGGTTGCGCTTCGCTTCTGAGAGCCACGCGTCGAGCTTGACCGCTTCCCGCAACGCCACCTCGGCATCGGGGTATCGGCCCAGAAGAATCAGCGCCCGTCCGCGGTTGTTCAGCAGCGCGGCCCGGGGCTTCCCGCCCAGCGTCTCGGCGGCCGTCAGGAGTGCGAGGGCTTCATTCGGAGACCCGAGTGCACTGGCCAATCCGGCGATATTGATGAGGTGCGCGGCGCGCTGGGGCTCGCTGCGGTGGGCGAACAGCAGGGCCTGCAAGGCCGCGACCGGACGCCGCTGCACCACGGCGCCGGCAGCAATCTCGCTGGCTTCGAGCGGGGTGCGGCCCCTGAGCATCCCTTCGAGTGCGGCGCGCGCCGCTTTTCCAGCGCGCGAATCCACGGAGCGGTCCAGGTTGGCCAGGGCCTGTTGGGGCGTCAGGGACATGAACGTGACCGGCCGGGTGCCCAGGGCCAGCCGCGCGTCCTCCAGAGCCTCGGAGACCCAGACGTCGTCGAATACGGCAGCGTCCTGCACGCTGCGCAGCACGGGAGACTCTTCGATGCTCAGGGCCGAGCCGGGATGGCCTGCAGCGAGCGCCAACAGGGCCAGGCCCAGCCGGAGAAATTGGAATATGGATGGATGTCTCACGAGCGCACCGTAAGTAACGGGGCGTGATTTCCGAATGAAGTGGGCACAGCTGCCCTCAGGTGGCGCGGGCTGGCGGTTGAGGCTGAGACCAAGCCCCCCCGAGGCTGACGATGGAGAGGGTCCTGCTCGTCGGCCAATCCCTGAAGCGTTTCGGCTGTCGTAAGACGTCAGACCCGTGTGACAACAGGCCCACTACGCTGACTCCATATAGATCAGGGCCTGCCCGGGTGACGGCAGGCATACCGCCCCACCGTGCGTGGGGCTTTTTTCTGGCCGAACGGGCCGCACCTGAAGCCTTGACAGAAACAGCGTCCTGAACCCAGCGCGATGTGAAACAGGGCAGTGAAGGCGAGTTACACCCTGACCGCATCGTTCACTTGAATCATCAGCGGCCCATGAACGTGCTGTCGGTGGGTCCGGCCGACGTGGCGCCGGTGACCACCACCAGCGCGTCTTCAACCGCATCCGCCACCGGGGACTGGCGCGGGCCGGGCAGCGCGGGCAGCCGGGTCCAGCGGTCTGCCACAGGATCATAAGCGAACACCTGCGCGCTCTCGCGCTCGCCCTGCGTCACGCCGCCGGCAACAATGATCCGCTCGCGCCAGCCGAACACCGAGGACGTGATGTGGCCCAGCGGTATCGGCAACGCGCGGACCGCCCGCCAGGTGTCGGTGGCGGCGTCATAGACATCCACCTCGCTCTGATTGCCGTTTGCCTCGTCGCCGAGGTGCTGCCCGCCAATGGCATAGATCCGCCCGTTCATCACCGCACCCGCGAGGTGGTTGCGCGGGTTGGGCATTGGGGCCGCCGTCCGCCACGTGCCTGTACCAGATTGGCCTGCGCCGTCCAGAGTCAGGACCCAGTGGTCCTGGTGATCGCTGAGATACTCGCCCCTGGCATCACGGGTGACGCCGCCAAAAAAGTGCAGGTCACGCCCCAGGCGGACCAGTGCCCCTCCCCCACGCGCCACTGGCAGCGCCGGCAAGGCGCTCCAGGTCTCGTCGACGACGTCGTAACGCCACACATGATCGGTCTGGGGGCCGGGATGGTTGCCCAGAAAGCCACCGGCCAGGTAGATGCTCCGATCGTCGGCGGCCACGCCCGCATGGGTCACGGGATCAGGGATGTCGCGAAGGCGGGTCCAGCGATCGGCGGCGGGATCATACATGCTGGCCGCACGGGTGGCCATGGGTTTGTCGTTCACGTTTTTGTCAAAGCCGCCGAACACATACAGCTTGCCGCCCACCACCGCGCCTTGACCTTCGTAGAGCGTGGTGGGCGCAGGGGTACGCGCGGTCCAGGTCACGGGCAGGGCGTCGTCGGCCAAGTCCGCGTCGTCTATCGGCTGAGCGCAGGCCGTCAGCGTCAGCAGCACTAACGCCCCCCAGAGGTGTCGGCTCCGCGTTCCTTGACGGTTCATCATGCCGGCTCCCGGCCTGGCGCCTCTCCCCTTCCCCTGGGTCCTCTCAAGTGTGCTGCGCGTCTGGTGGGCGGCACTGGCCTGCGGCGGTGATCTGAAGTCATCTGGAAATCATGCCTGATCCTGCCACAGGTAATTGGCTGGAACTATGCCCGACAGGGCACGCCTTGGGGCTGTGACAGCCAGCCTCGCACAGTCCAGACCTGATTGATCATGCCGATCATCATGGCGGGCGGGCGATGCAGATACTGCTGACGGGCCTTCGGGACGCCCAGTTTCATCCGCAGACCACGTTGAGTTCGGCACCAGTTGTAGACCCCCTGAACCACATAGGCCAGGCTTACCCGTTGGATCATCAGCCTCGCGAACGCGAGGATTTTCCTGGCCAGATGAGGGTTCATCCGTCTCGTAGTTGCATTCTGACGCTCGACCGCTAAGGTATTCGCCGTCCGATACCCCAAGCACTTCAGTTCCTCATTCACGCGGGCCCATGTGCCAGTGGGGATCTCCGTCCGGACCTGCACGACCCCGCTTCCCGACATACGCTTTGATGATCCGGACGTGGGCTGCGGTTCGCGGGATCCGGTACGTCACTTTCGGAAGCAACTGTGCGGATCGTCTAAGGCCTATTGCCTTGAGAAAGGTTCTGACCCCGCCAGACCATGTCGTCCACATGTCTACGCCGCCAGGCCGCCGCTGGCACCAAGGGGCATGGGTTGTTTCCCGCCCTCTCGTACATGGGGGGATCGGCAAAGCAGTGCGTCAGGCTGATCGGCAGATCGTACTCCCTGCCCCTGTCCCGAGTGGGTCTACCCTGACTTGAGACACTTCTTTTGGTCGCCGAAATGCTTTTCGCTCCAGCAGTGAAGGGGGCGTATGTGGCGCCGACGGCCTCAACTGCGGTGGAGACGAGGCCCAGCCATATCGTCTCACTTTTTACCGTCTGGGTGCCGAGAAACCTAAGCCAGCTCTGGCCCTGAACGGAGTACTATACCGGCGCACGACATCACTTCAAAAACCCTGACCAATCTTCCGTTCGACGGTTTCTATCTCTGAACAAGAGGGGTTGTCATGTCTAAGACGCTTGCGATGCTTTTCTTAACTGCCGAAGTCGCGCTAGGTGGTGGAGGTTCACCCCCAGATCCCACCCAGTTGACGCTCACGCAGGCTGCCGAGCAAATTCGCGCCCGCACGCTGACCAGCGAACAACTGGTGCGCGCCCTGCTGGCCCGAATAGACCGCTCAACGCAGCTCAACGCTTTCATTACCCTTGACCGCGAGGGTGCGTTGGCCGCTGCCCGCCGCGCCGATAAACAAACCGCTCAGGGGGGAACGCTTCCACCCCTGCACGGTGTTCCACTGGTCTTCAAAGACAACATTGATGTGATGGGACTGCCCACCAGCGGCGGCACGGCAGCGCTCCGCACGGCCACCGCGCGGCGTTCGGCTCCGGTGGTTGCCGCGCTGATAGATGCTGGAGCCATTGTGCTGGGCAAGACCAACCTGCATGAACTGGCTTTCGGCATTACCAGCGACAACGCCACCTTCGGATCGGTGCGCAATCCATACGATCTGACACGCTTTGCCGGGGGGTCCAGTGGTGGCACGGCGGCGGCACTGGCGGCCCGACTGGCTCCAGGGGGGCTGGGCACCGACACGGGGGGCAGTGTCCGGATTCCAGCGGCGCTGACGGGGACGGTGGGACTGCGTCCCACCGTGGGCCGCTATTCACAAGCGGGGATCGTCCCACTGTCCAACACCCGCGATACCGCTGGGCCAATGGCCCGCACGGTGGAAGACGTGGCCCTCCTCGACGCGCTCATCACGGGCGAGAACGTGACCCTGCAGGCTGCCCCATTGCGAGGCCTGCGTCTCGGCGTACCACGCGCATATTTTTACGACGATCTAGACCCGGAGACCAGCCGGGTCATAGAGGCGGCGCTGTCCCGCCTGGAGGCCGCTGGGGCTGTGCTGGTCCCCGTCGAGCTGCCGGGCCTGGCCGAACTGAATGCACGCATCGGTTTTCCCGTGGTGCTGTACGAGGTGCTGCGAACGCTGCCCGCCTACCTGAAGGCCAGCGGCAGCGGCGTCACACTGGACAATGTGGTCGCGGGTATCCGCAGCCCGGACGTGGTAGGAGCCTTCGCTGCGGCGCTGGGGCCAGACGGACAACCCGGGACCGCCGACGACGCCATCAGCCAGCAGGTCTACCAGGGAGCCATCCAGGGGGCCCGTCCGGCATTGCAGGCGCTGTACCGGCAGACCTTCGCCAACTTTAAGATAGAAGCCCTGATCTTTCCCACCACACCCGCACCAGCTCAGCCTATTCAAGGCAGTGTGGAGCAGGTCATGGTGGCAGGCCGCGCCGTTCCCACCTTCAACACCTTTATCCGCAACACCGATCCCAGCAGCAATGCCGGACTGCCCGGCCTGAGCCTGCCTGCTGGTCTGACTGCACAGGGCCTGCCGGTGGGCCTGGAACTGGACGGTCCTGCCGGAAGTGACCGACGCCTGCTGGCCATTGGTGCCGCACTTTCTAAGGTACTCGGCCCCGTCACCGTCCCGCAGTTGCCCTGACTTAGGGCGACCCGAGACCTGAAACCGGAACCTGCGCTAACGGCATAAGTAATCTGGATTCTTGCGGCTGAGAGGGCAATTCCCGAAAAATTCAAGTGAGCCTTCCTCCGCAACGAGTGGCTCCAGTCCGGCATTCGATGGTTGGAGCTAAATCTCTCGGGAAACCCGTTCAGTACACCTTAAATCCAGTTTTAGTCCATTCACCCAGTCGAGAGTGATTACGAGATTTTGCTCTTAACGCAGGTTTCTGGACGAAGTCTCAGCTCACCCAGATGTGGATGCTGCCGGGTTACTGGGTGCCAGAACATCATGTCTTCGCCGGCCTGCTCGAACGACACGTGCGGCATGAAGGCCGTGGCCCTGCGGCGGTGCGCGTCAGCATAGTCCGCGGCCAGGGCTGGATGCAGGCGTCCACGTACAGCCAGGCGTCCAGCAGCGCCCGTTTCCGGTTGACATCGGGTTTCACCCAGCCATCATAGGCACGGTCAACGTCCTTGGACTTGCCCCGCCCGCCGACGACCATAAGGAAGGGGGTTCGTGCCCTGCGGGAGCGTCGGCGCAGGAAGAACCTATCCGCCGCTTCAGCCTCGGAGACGGAGTGGACATGGGAGAGGGAGGGGTCAAAAGTGCCGTAATGTCGCCGCCAACACTTGTATCAGCGGCTGTCGGTACGGAGCCGGGTACACCCGTGGACCACAGGGGGAGCCCCAGCACACCCTCCATTGCGCCCGCAGTGTGCTCTGTCCCAGGCTGAATTTCACGGTAAGATTTCAGCATGCACCACTCTTCTGCCTGCCTGCTGGTCGTGAGTGTCCCGGCTGGTCACGACGTCGACCCCCAGGCCTGGGAAACGCTGAAGCGGTGCGCCGGGGAAGGTTACGGGGCAGGGGTGGTGCTGGCCTCCCCAGCGTTTCTCCGGGCCGATCCCCCCCTGCTGATGGGCGACTGGAGCGGGCTGAAGGACGAGGCGCTGCGGGAGCTCGGGCCACTGATCGACGCAGCTTTCTTCAACCTGGACTGGCTCGAAGCCGCGATGTAAGCATCAGGTGGTCACCGCGGTCCGCTCCGCCAGAGCGAGCACGTCTTTCGGATTCAAAACGCCTTTGAACCAGACCATCCGGTCCCCGAACTCGCCCGGGTCCACCCCGGCCTTCTCCAGATTGAGCCGCTCGGAGACGCAGACGATCAGATCGGTCCGGCCCGACTTTTTGAGCAAAGCGAACTTTTTTCGCAAATACTCGGGCCGCCAGTAGCCCACGATCTCCACCAGCACGCTGCGCTCGCCATGGACCAGTCGGAAATCCGGCAGGATCACACCGCCCGGGACCGGGACCAGGTCCACCTCTCTTTCGAGTTGCCAAGAGGTCTCCAGTTTCGCGAAGCGCTCGGCGAAGCCCGACTCCAGGGCGCTGTCGTGCTCTTCAGGGGCCTTGTAGTGGCTGACGTAACCGTCCTCGCTGGTGAGCTGGAAAGACCATTCGTCGTCCTTGGGGTCCACCCAGGCCAGATCCCGGCGGGGCTTGAGGGCGGCGCTCAGGTCCCATTTGGTGACGTGGAGGAGGGCGGGCAGGAATTTCGCCATCGCCAGGCCATAGCGCGTGTTGCTGGAGAACAGCGAGGTGGGCCCGTCCAGGGTCAGGGTAAAGCCGTAGTTGGCGTCCCCTTCCACCGTCACCATCAGGCCGAAGAACTTGAGGTATTTCAACAGTTGCTTGTAGCGGGCGGGTTCGTTGCGCCGGGCAGTGATCACCAGCTGAAAGGCGCGGTACAGCGCCCCCTGGGCCTGCGCCAGATCCCAGCGCTGAATCAGGTCCAGGGGTTCGAGCGGTTCGAAGGCAATCAGGGTCTGCTGGTCCGGTAGATCGGCGTACAGCGCAGCGGCAACGTCGTGCGGGTGTAGCGGCGACTCGGTGGACAGGGCGCGGGCGGCCTGTTCCAGAACGGTGTTCGTCCGGTGACGGCTGGGCGGTCCGTCCTGGGCCAGCGCAAAGACCTTTTCCCGTACCGCGGCCGGGGCCAGGCCACCGCCTGCCTCGAACTCCCCGCGCTGCGAGAGCAGGTGGGCCAGACCGCGCACCACCCGGTAATCCGAGCGGCCCGCCTCCAGGTCCCGCAGTTCGTCGTCCAGGTCCGCACGCCGCTTGCCGACATGGGCCCCGAAGACGGCAATCAGGGTCTCGGCCAGCTTGAGGTTATTGGTGGTGGGCTTCAGGCGGCGGGGCTCGAAGAGCCCCGCCTTGATCCGGAACATCAGCAGTTCAGTCGGGAGCATTGATGCTCTCCCAGGACGGGGCCGCCTGTGGTTGCCACTGGCCCTTTCTCTGCTGGCTGACGCGTTCTTCGCTGGTGCCCTCGGTGATCACCTCGTACAGCGTGGCCTTCTTGCCTTTGGCCTTGCGAAGGATCCGCCCCAGACGCTGGATGTACTCGCGCTCGGTGGCGGTGCCCGAGAGCATCACGCCCACACTGGCTTCCGGCACGTCCACGCCTTCGTTCAGCACCCGGCTGGTCACCAGGATGCGGTACGAGCCGTCCCGGAAGCGTTCGAGGACCCCGTGCCGCTCTTTCGTCGGCGTCTGGTGCGTGATGCTGGGAATCAGGAACTCGCGGCTGATGCGGTACACCGTCGCGTTGTCGTCGGTGAAGATCAGCGTGCGCTCGTTCGGGTGATTGACCAGGATCTCCTCCAGGACGCGCAGCTTGCCTTCCGTGCCGTACGCCAGAGATCTCGCTTCCCGGTGGGCCAGCATGGCGGCCCGCCCCTGGGGCGAGCCGCTGGCCATAATGAACTGCTTCCAGCCGTCCAGAGACCCGAGCTTGATGCTGTTCAGGCGCAGGAAGTCATTCCGCTGCCGGATCAAGGTGTCGTAGCGGTCCTGCTCAGCGTGACTGAGCCGCACCTTGATGATGATTTCGCGGTAGTCGGCCAGCGTGGTGCCCGCAAGATCTTCGGGACTGCAGGAATACACCACTGGGCCCAGCAGGGTCTCCAGGTCACGTTCCCGTCCATCACTGCGCTTCAAGGTGGCCGACAGCCCCAGGCGATACGGAGCCAGACTCATCTCCGCGATGACGCGGGTGAAATCAGAAGGCAGGTGGTGGCACTCGTCGCAGATCAGCAGCGCGTATTTCCCGGCCAGGTCTTCAGCGTGGATGGCAGCGGAATCGTAGGTGGACACGAGGATTGGCGTGTCGTCGTGGCTGCCGCCGCCCAGCAGGCCGACGTTGGCGTCCGGAAATGCAGCCAGCAGCCCCGAGTACCACTGTTGTAATAAATCCAGCGTCGGCACGCAGATCAATGCGCTTCTGGGCGTGTCTCTCAACGCCAGCTGGGCCACCAGCGTTTTCCCGGAGCCTGTGGGCAGCTCGGCCACCCCTCTTCGTCCCGCGGCCTTCCAGGCTTTCAAGGTCTCCGTCTGGTGGGCATAGGGGTTGATCTCGCGGGCAAAGCCCAGTTCCAGCTTCTGGAAGTCGGCGGCTTCGTCCTTGAAGGTCAGGCCCGCGGCCCGCAGCCGCTCGACGATCTCGCGGTAGTCCTGGCCCCGGGCGCGGTGATTCTGGCTCCTCGCGTCCCAGGTGAACAGCTCGGCCACCACCTCCGGCACCGCCTTCATCACCAGGGTGCCCCGGTCCAGCCGCAGCGGCGCAGTCATGCCCGCCATGCTACGGGCTAAAGGTCCATTCCATGCTGACGGGGGCGCCAATCACTCGCAGGCGCGGCCGTCCCCGTCGCGGTCCAGCTTGCGGCTGTAGCCCGGCTGTCCAATCAAGAGTGGCGCTTTGCCAGCCGCCCGAACCGCCGCGCAGTTCGGATACGTTACGGAGCTGGGCGGCAGGGCGGGAACACGTGTGGGCGCCCTGGGCACAGGTGCTGCTGGGCGGGTCTGAGGCGTCGTCCCAGTCCCTTTCACAGCACTCAGATTGTATTTCCCTCCCGGCTGCACGGTGACCGTCACCGTGCCGTTGAGGTCCGTGCGGTAGATGGCTGCGCCCACGCTCTTGTACAGGGCCAGCGCTTCCGAGGTGGGATGGCCGTAGTTGTTGGGGCCGACGCCGATGACCACGTTGCTGGGACGCACGGCCCTGAGCCACGCGGGGCTGTCCCCGTTCTTCGCCCCATGGTGGATGGATTTATAGACGTCGATGGGGCCGAGTTTGCTGGCCGGGTACGTCTTCAGCCAGCCCTGAGTTTCGGCAGTCTCGCTGTCGCCAGTCATCAGGGCCCGGAACGCGCCGTACTCGACGAGCAGGCCGACGCTGTTGAGGTTCTGGTCCCCTCTGGGCATGCCGGGGGGTGGGGGCAGGACGGTCACCTTCACGCTGCCGAGGTTGATGACCCGGTCACTGGCCAGCAGGCCCTGGGTCCCCGCGGTCTTGACCGCTGTCGTCAGCTTGCCGAAGGTCTGGGTCGTGGCCGCGATGCCGTTGTTGAGGAAGAACTTCGGCTTGAAGCGCTGAACGGCCGGAATCAGGCCCGTGACGTGGTCCGCATCGCCATGTGATGCGGCCACGACAGCCAGGGACCGAACGCCGTACTGAGTCAGCAACTCCGTCATGCGTTTCTCGCTGCGCCCGCCGTCGTACAGCAGGCTCTGGCCTTCGGGGGCAGTGATCAGCACCGCGTCCCCCTGGCCGACGTCCAGGAAGCGGATGGTCAGCACGCCGGGTAAGGCGGTCTGAGCCAGAGCGCCTCCGCTCAGCAGCGCCGCCAATAAGAGGAGGCGCCTCACAGGTCCAGGTCTCCTGCGGGCGTCTGGGCATTCAACCTATCGAGCGTCCGCTGGCCTAGGGCGTGGCGTCGGTCCGTTTCCTCGTGGTCCACCTCGAGGTCCACGTCGCCGCCCTGAACGTCGAGGCGGACCACATCGCCCTCTTTGACCCCTGTGGGCAGACTTGCCAGGCGCCAGTCCTCGGTGGTGCCGTCCGGCAGCTCCACCCGCGCCATCTTCCCCTCGATGCCGTCGACGGTGACGTAGCTGATGCCCGGGTCCTCGTTACGCTGCTCGGGTGACATGTCCCACGCTAGCGCACGTAGAATGCCCGGTTGACGTCCAGTGTTGCCTCAGGCACGTGCCCCACGAGAGCAGAGGCAAAACACCCTGGATGACTCGGCGGCCAAGGAGAAGTCACAGGCCCGGTCCGCGGCGTGCTCATTCCGGCAAAGTGCAGCCAGCCCAGGGTGGACCAGTTGGGGGCTGCGCGAGGCTCCAGACGCGCGTCCCGGCTCGCCCTCCAAACCCATCATGCAGGTAAGCAGGCAGGTCTCAATGCCAGGTCACTCTCAATCATCTGCTTAAAATGTGTCCCAGACGCTTTCGCCTCGCCAACAGGAGAACCGGGGCGCATTTGAAAGCCGGACAGAATTCATGTTTTTCCAAAAAGTCTGTCCAGCACGGTGTCGGGCGATGCATAACGGTCCCTGTCATGGGCCATTCGGTGGGCCAGGAATGCAGCGGCAAGCCGCTGCACCCCCAACAGCAGCACCTTCTTTCCGGGCGGCCGATTTTTGTGGGGCACATAGCCGCCCAGATGGGCCAGGAGCAACACCGTCGGCTCGTCCAGGTTATCGCTCAACTCAAAGACATAGGCCGCTGCCAGCCAGGCCAGCGCCACCAGGGTGCGCAGCGCCTCAAAGTCCAGCACCCGCACGTCTTCCCAGCCTAACGCAGTTTTGGTCCAGGCAAAGACGTCTTCGATACTCCAGCGCCGCAAGTAGAGCCTGATCACCTGCCCGGCCTCAACGCCGGGCGAGACCGTCAGGCTTGTCAGCAAGGTCCACCCGTGTTCCTCTCCTGTGGGACGGCCAGGGAAGCTCAAGTGGACGACGTTCATACGCAATTTGCCGCTGTCCAGCCACACTTCCCTGGCCCGCAACTCAGTGCGTGTGGGCCGCCACTTGATACGGCCATTACGGACGATGGGACGGGACATCTCAAAACGGTGTGAGATCGGCGCAAGCTGCGCGGCAGCTTGCAGAGGTTGTTCCGTTGCGGTGGGCGTCAGGCGAGTTCGTCGGGTGGTGTGCTGCACGCGCACGACAAAATCAACCTGGAGACGACGCAGACGGCGCAAGATGTTCTGGTCGTCGAAGCCCCGGTCCAACACGAAAATGATGCGTCCCACGGAGGCCGCGCGCAGATTCCGGACGATCTGGCTCAGGGCCTGCAGCACGATGGACTTTTCGCTGAGAAACCCTGGAGCCTGCGTGCTGTACGTCGTGTGGTACACCAGACGATGACGCCCATCGGGCGTCATCCCAAGGGCGTTCAGGGTGTGGTAGCCCGCGACAGGGTGGCCTCCAAGATCCCGCACCGTGTCCAGGTACTCGAGCTTCTGGCTGTGCGGTTTGCGCAGATCGGAACCATCCAGAATGACGATCACCTCGTCCTCGCCCGAGAACGACTGCGCGCCCTGCACCTGCAGACAGTCCGTCAGGGTGTCGGCCCGCAGATGACTCCGCTGGTGCTGGTGGTGAATCAGGCGACGCAGCCGACGTTCGCCGTGGAGAATCATTCCAGTTCCGGGCGTGACTCGGGCCATCTGCCGTAGGCAAGTGGTCCCACTTGCCAGAATGCCCGCCAATGCGTCCTGGAAGCCTTGGAACAGACGCCGATCCCGGAACAGGTGTCGGTAAGGCTGGACGTAGGTATTGAGACACTGGAGATTCGCTGTCCCTGAGGGCGTCATGCCCTGAATATGCACACTTTTGTCCGGCTTTCAAGCGCATGATTTGACAGCGGCTGCATATCGCCCTATATTGAAGGAATCAAAGCGGCCTTTCGGGCCGCTTTTTCCGTATCTTGGTGCGGCCTCATGCTGACGCTGCCCTCTACCTGCTGTCTGATCCTCACCGATCTGGTCTGGGGCATGTGGCCGATGGCCTCCTGGGCTGGCCAGGGGAGGCGGTCCGAAGCCCACCGCATCCCTCGGGAACCTGTGCCTGGAAGTTTGCATAACGACGCACCGCGGCGGTCAGCATGGGCCGCACATGTGACACCGCCGTCAAAGGCATGAGGCTAAGCTGGAGGCATCCATGATTGTCAAAGAGCATCAGGCGCCGCCCACCAGTGACAAGTTCCAGCGCGCCGGGGACGACGCAGAGAGGCAGATGGCGTTCTACCTGCGCCGCGCCTACGGCAGTGACCCCGACGTGCATGTGTTTCACAACCTCCGCTTCGAGAAGGGTGAAGACGCCGCCCAGATCGATCACCTGATCCTCCACCGCAGCGGCGCCGTCATCGTCGAGAGCAAGAGCGTCACCAGCGCCGTGCGGATCAACGAGAGAGAGGAGTGGTCCCGGCAGTGGAACGGCCGCTGGACAGGCATGCCCTCTCCGGTCTTGCAGGCCAGACGCCAGGCTGATTTCCTGCGCTCCCTGCTGGAGGCCCACCGGGAGGAGTTGCTCGGCAAGTTTCTCTTCGGGTTCAAGCAGAAGAGCTTCCGGGCCTTTGTCATTGACGTGGTGGTGGCCATCAGTGACCAGGGCGTTGTGCAGCATGACGGGAAGCTGTCGGATGTGCGCAAGGCGGACCAGGTGCCTGACCGGGTGAGAGAGCTCATCGCAGACCACGTTCAGCTGGCCAAGGTCTTCAGCAAGGATCCTCGGTCGGACACCTGGGGAGTCACGGTCACGCCAGAAGAACTCGTCCGTGTCAGCGCATTTTTAAGGGCCAGGGATACGCCCCGGACTCAGCAGGCCAATCCGGCGGTCCCAGCGCCCGAGGTCCTTCCTGCGAAGGCGGTCAGCGCCGATGCCCAGCCACAGTCCACAGCGGTGTCCGCGTCAGAGCGATCGGCCGTCACCTGCCGACATTGCCAGGGCACGGGCGTCGAGGTGGCCTACGGAAAATATGGGTACTACGTCAAATGTCTCGAGTGTGAGGGCAACACGCGGATTCAACTGACCTGCCCCGCGTGCCAGGGGAAGGCCAATATTCGCAAGGCGGGGGCCGAGTTCTTCGCAGAGTGCGCGGAGTGTCAAACCAGCTCCCTCTATCACCGGAACCCGCCTGTCAGTCGTGCCTGAGACGGAGCGCATTGATCGACGGCTGGAATCTGGCAGAGGACAGTAGAACGTGGAAAGCGCGGTGCTCTCTTGGAGGGAGGAAGATGGATGATGGCCGCGCGATCCTCGCCACCCTGCTGCGCCATGAGGCGAAATCCAACTCCTACAAGTTCGCGCTGGTCCGGGCCCTCAATGACCTGGCCCTGCTGTATCCAGGGCCGAGCGGTCAGGGGGGCATCATTCCATTGCGTCTCGTGGCCGAGCGCTGGCTGGTGTCGTACTGGACCTTCGTGGGCGACGGGCCGATCTATCAGGGTCCACGGCCCAGACGCGCGGTAGGAACCGTGCAGGACCTGAGCTTCCGGGAGGCCCTGACGGCGCTGCGCGGCGCCTGGTAGGAGTGGACGAGCACCAGCAGTGGGCCAGCGGATGGAGTGCTGCTGCTCGCCGCGTTTCAGGTGGGCCGCGGCAGCCTGCCCGAGCCGTTGCAGCGGCTCACGCAGGCGACGATCTCCGCCATTGCACACGCGGTGCGGCAACCTGTCAGATATGCGAGGAAGGGGGCGCGCACGCGCTGTTCGGCCTGCCTGCCCCGGCCGGGACGCTGAGCGGTCATCCCCTTCCCGGCACGCGCCCGGCCGAGCCCGCTTTCACGGTGCCTGCGGCGCTGTGGCGGACGTTCCGTGACCTGTCGTTGTGGGTGGAGGCCCTGTGTCTGCACGAGTGGAGCCTGTACGTGGAACGGGTGACTCAGGATCTGGGGTTCAGTCGATTTTGCACAGGAGGAGTTAAGCCTCGATCATAGGAGGCACAACCATGACCCGCCGCAGAATCTTCAGTACCTGAGATCTTGCAGTTTGCGTTCATAGCCGTAAAACGCTGTCCAGGACAGTTCTAATGCTTGCACTCTCCACTTCAAGCTCAGCAAGACGCACCAAACCGCAGCAGTGGAGCCGAACTCGACTCGCGAGTTCGCCCCAATCTGGCCAAGGAGAGGTACGACGTCCTGATTCCACATCCTCCAGGTCCTGAACATGGCAGAGCAGGAAACTCAGTAAGCACAAACAGCAGTAACGCAGAACACCGCGTCGGGTGTACTGCCCAAACCGGTGGAGTCCGAATCGACTTTTCAACGTTTTGAACAGGTTCTCCAGGCTCAGGTCAAGTGCCACCATCAGTCGTCTGCTTCGTCAAGCCCGAAGTCTGAGCAGTGACCGATCCGAGCGTACCTCTGGAGCGGCGTTTTAACGTTCCCCGGTAAGCGCGATGCAGCGCACTCCACCTCCCGCCAGCGGGAGGCTCAAGTGGTCTTTACGTGATCGGGCGTGCAGCCACACGGCACGCCCCGAAAGTAAGAGGATGACTTCGCCCACTCCTGCCACTGCTCCGGGCCACGCCGGTGCTTCGCTCCACCACATCCGGCGCGGCCAGGGCAAGCCGCTGCTGTTGATCCATGGGCTGGGCAGTTCTTGGCAGACCTGGGCGCCGATTCTGGCCGGACTGGAGGCGCAGCGTGAAGTCATCGCCGTCGACCTGCCCGGCTTCGGCCACACCCCCCCGCTGCCCGGTGAAGTGAGCATCGCCACGCTCGCCGACGCGCTGACCGATTTTCTGACGCGCGAGAACCTCCTGGGCATCGACGCGGTGGGCACCTCGATGGGCGCCCGATTGGTACTGGAACTCGCACGGCGCGGGGGCGTCCTGGGAGCGGTGGTGTCACTTGATCCAGGTGGGTTCTGGCAGGGCTGGGAACGGGGCTTTTTCTACAACACGGTGGCTGCGTCCATCTGGCTGATCCGTGCGCTTCAACCGGTCATGCCCGCCCTGACGGCTTCTCCCGTCGGCCGCAGCGCCCTGTTCGCCCAGTTCTCCTCGCATCCCTGGGCTTTGGCACCGGAACTCACCCTGACCGAAATGAGGAGCTTCGCCGCCTCGCCGTCCACTGATGAACTGCTGCGCAACCTGGCGTTCGGCGAGGGGCAGCAGGGGATCCCCCGGGGCCGGTTGGAACACCCTCTGGTGATCGGCTGGGGCCGCTGGGACCGGGTGTGTCTGCCAGCACAGGCCTCGAGGGCTCAGGAGGCCTTTCCTGACGCCCGGCTGCATTGGTTCGACCACAGCGGCCACTTCCCGCACTGGGACATGCCCGCACAGACGCTGCGGCTGATCCTGGATACGACAGCCTGATAGGGCCGCCGGCTGTTCTGGCAACTAAGTACTCCAGCTGCGATGCATACGGCGCTTCTCTTGGTTCTTGCGCAAGGACAAAGTCGATGGAATCGAAGAAGCCTGCACAACTACAACTGGAGTACTCAGTGAGCTGCTTTTGATCTCGGCTCCTCGGAAGGCAGGATGAGCCATTTTGTTTCCGTTGTCAGAAACCCGCCATGCTTGAACGAAGAGAATAAAAGCGATGATCTCCCGCATGCCAAGCAATCTTCCGCGGGTGGTATTGTTTCTGCTCCTTGGCGGAATGGGACTGCACTTGCTGTAGCTCCTGATCGGTGGACCTTCCTCAGTCTGGCGCTCTGCCATTGCCAATCTGAGCTACCTACCGCTGTATGGCCTCAGTGCTTGGTTGGCCTTCCATGCGGCCAGCCGACACCGTCCGGCCGCAAATTCGTGGAAGTGGATCGCGGCGGGGATCACCTCCTGGGGCATGGCCAGCGCGGTGTATTTCCTGATCGACTCTGTGCTTCACCTGAGTGTGTTTCCCTCACTGGCCGACCTTTTTTACCTTTTTACCCTGCCCTGCATCGGGCTGGGGATCATCAAGTTACGGCGTGAAGCGCAGGGCAGACTCAACCGCTTGAGCATCCTGCTTGACACAGTGCTGGTGGTCCTTATGATCGGCGAGGTGTTGTGGGCCGCCTCGGTATCGTCCATCATTGGCAGTTATCCTGGGCAGCCATTTACCCTGGCTGTCGCGTTGGCCTACCCAGCGGTAGACCTGCTGTTGGGTGCCGGTATGGTCACTCTGGCGCTCTGGCGTCCGGTAGATCTCCGCCGGGGCGAACTGCTTCTCCTGGCGGCAGGGATGGGCTCTTTTCTCATTGCAGACATGATCTACGCCCGTCAAGTCAGCCTGGAAACATACCAACCAGGGACGCTCCTTGATGCTGGCTGGACACTGGCCGCTGTCTGCTTTGGCTGGGCAGCGTACTCAAGCAGCCGCGCCGAGCGTCAAACTGCGGGCTTGACCCTCTTCCTTTCAAAGGCGCTGGACCGCTGGATAGCGCTCTTGCCGCATTACGCTGTGCTGACCGTCTTTGCCTTTTACCTCTTTTCGCGGCTTCTGGGACCTCCGCTCAGCTCCCTGCAAGCAGCGGTGCTGCTGGTCATTGCCGCCTTATTCATCCTGAGACAGGTGCTGGTTCTGGCCAACAATCAGTACCTCCAATCCAGCCTTGCCCACCGCGCGGACCACGATCCTCTGACCGGCGTCCGCAACCGAAGTGACCTCGAACTCCGATTACAGCAGTTGATTGATGGCAATCGCCGAACGGGCCAGCCAGCCGCCGTCTTGTTCGTGGACCTCGACCGCATGAAGCTGATCAACGACACATTCGGCCATTCCGTTGGTGATCTGGTGCTGCGCGAAGTGGCGGCGCGGTTGACCAGCGACGTGGGTTGCGTCAGCAGCGTGACGCGGTTTGGCGGTGACGAGTTCGTGGTGATCCTGTCGGCGGTCCAACACCCCACGCAAGCGGCGTCCATTGCCCAACAGCTTCTGGAAGCCTTGGCGCAGCCTTTCCAGGTCGTGGGCGAAACCGTCAATCTCACAGCCAGCATCGGCATCGCGCTTGTTCCCAGCGACGCGACGACGGTGGCTCAGGCGATCGAGAAGTCCGACAAGGCCATGTACGATGCCAAGCAGGACGGCAAGAACAGCTGGCGCTTCGCGGACGCAGACCTCAACATCACGCACGTGGCCAAGGCGAACATCGAAGTGCAGTTGCGTGGCGCACTCGAACGGGGCGAGTTCGCGCTGCACTTTCAGCCGCTCATTTCGCTCAACACGGGCGCTGTAGAAGGATTTGAGGCCCTGCTGCGCTGGTTCTCGCCGGTCCTTGGGCAAGTTTCCCCGATGACCTTTATTCCCGTCGCGGAGGCCCGAGAGATGATGAGCGGCATCGGCCGCTGGGTTTTGCGAGCCGCCCTGAAGGAAGCGCGGGGTTGGCGCGATGAGGCCCTGCCTGACAGTTATGTGGCCGTGAACGTATCGGCCGCCCAGTTCGACGCGCCCGATTTTGTGGCCGACGTGATGGCGGCGCTTCAGGACTATGCCCTCATCCCCTCAGCGCTCACCCTCGAGCTGACCGAAAGTACCGTTCTGGCGAATATCGACAGTGCGAGAAGCAAGATGATGCAGCTTAAAGCGCTGGGAGTACGGATTGCACTGGACGACTTCGGTATGGGGTTTTCAAGTCTTGGACAGTTGCGGTACCTGCCGGTCGACGTCCTGAAGATCGACCGGGTGTTCGTCAAGGAGCTTCGGAAAGACGATGCCGCCTTCGTGCGCGCCATCGTGGCACTGGGCCACAGCCTGAACCTGGCGATGGTCGCCGAAGGCGTCGAAGATGCCCAGACAGCGAGACGCTTGCGCACCCTAGGATGCGATGTGGGGCAGGGATTCTACTTCGGCCATCCGATGGACATCTCAGAAGCGGTGAGGGCCATCAACACCTCAAAACATCGAGAGAAACCCAGTCTCAATCTTAAGCTGACGCTTTGACGGTCTGACACACGACTGATGGCGAAGAACGAGGCGCCCGCCGTCGTACAGCAGGCTCTGGCCTTCGGGGGCGGTGATCAGCACCGCGTCGCCCTGGCCGACGTCTAGGAAGCGGATGGTGAGTACGCCGGGTAAAGCGTTCTGAGCCAGAGCGCCCCCACCCAGCAGCGTCGCCAGCAGGAGGAGGCGCCTCACAGGTCCAGGTCTCCTTCGGGCGTCTGAGCATTCAGGCCATCAAGCGTCCGTTGGCCCAGGGCGTGGCGTCGGTCCGTCTCCTGGTGATCAACGTCCACGTCACCGCCCCGCACGTCAATGCGGATTACGTCGCCCTCCTTGACCCCTTGGGGCAGACTTGCCAGGCGCCAGTCCTCAAGGGTGCCGTCTGGCAGTTCCACCCGCGCCAACTTCCCCTCGATGCCGTCGACGGTGACGAGGCTGACGCCTGGATCTTCATGCTCTTCGGCCATACCGCAAAGTAGCGTACGTCAAAGGCAACCCTGTGTCAGATTGCGCCATGAGAAGACAATTGACGTTCAGCGCGGCGGCCCTGTTCTTTCTCTTCCTGGCTCCAGCCCAGGCCCACCGCAGTGGCTGTCACCGCTGGCACTCGTGCCCCAGCGACAGCGGCTCTTACGTCTGCGGTGATCTAGGCTACACCTCAGGCTGCGGGATAACCCAGCAGGTTAGACCCGTATCGATTCCCGCCGCCGCGCCGCCCGCCGATGACGTCATCCGCTACACCACCACCAATCTCAACCTGCGGGCTGGGCCGGGAGCGGAAACGACGAAAGTAGCCACGCTGGGGAAGGACACACGGGTCCGGATGCAGTTCTGTGCATCCGGCTGGTGCAAGGTCAGCGCAGCGCAGGGCGTCGGCTACGTCTCCCAGAAATATTTGAGGCGCTGACGTTCGCCACTGCTGAGAGTGCGCACCGAGGACGTGCACACCCCCGCCACCCTGACCGCGCTGCTGCAGCCGCATCTGGGAACCGCCGAAGGTGCTCTAGTGCATGTCTGACCTTGAGCTCGGTCTGGACCGCGGCCCGGTCAGAGCGCTGTGAGGCCCGCGCAGCCATGCTGGGGGCATGACGTGGGACGGGGTGCAGCGCGTGATCCCTGTTGACCTGGGCGCCAGTGACGATGATCTGATCCAGGCCCAGGTGCGCCTGACCGAACGTCTGGCGGCCATCGAGCGGGCCAGCGAGGTGCGTGAGGCCGAACTGCGGGTGCTGGGGGTGGCCCTGGAGCGCCGGGACGGCGAGACCAAGGGCCACACGGACCGCGTCGCCGCACTGGCCACGCAACTGGCCGAGGCGCTGTGCTGGTCACCGTCTCAGATCCGGGCCATGCGCTGGGGTGCGTACCTGCACGACATCGGCAAGATCGCCATCCCTGACGAGGTACTGCTCAAGCCTGGCCGGCTGACCGCCGACGAGTGGACGGTGATGCGCTCGCATGTTGAGGAAGGGCTGCAGATCGTGGCTGCGCTGGGCGAACTACCAGAAGTCACCCTGCAGGTGGTGCGTGATCACCACGAGCGCTGGAACGGGCAGGGCTACCCGGCGGGCAAGGCGGGCCATGAGATCAGCCTGGCGGGGCGGTTGTTCGCGCTGTGCGACGTGTACGACGGCCTGATCAGTGAGCGGCCGTACAAGGCAGCCTGGACGCATGAGGCGGCGCTGGCCGAGATTACGGCCCGGGCGGGACAGCACTTCGACGCGGTGCTGACCGGGGTGTTCGTGGAACTGCTGGACCGGAAGAAAGAGTCAGCCCGCAGGCCTGGTCTGCTCTGAGGCGACACGCTCGGTCTTCGCCCCATGGCATGAAGAACGCTTTATTCTCCTCTTGATGACGGCAACCCGACATTACCTCCTGGTGGACGACGCTCCACAAGACCGCTTTCTGGCGCAGGAAGCGTTTGAGCAGCTGTGCCCGGAAGGCGTGTTGACGTGCGTGGGGAGCGGTATGGAAGCGCTGGACCTGCTGCGCAGCCCGGGGTTTCAGCCGGATGTGATCCTGCTGGACCTCAACATGCCCGGCATGAGCGGCTTCGAGCTGCTGCGCGTGATGAAGGATGATGCCCGTCTGGCCCACATCCCCGTGGTGATGCTGTCGACGTCCAACGCTCAGCAGGATGTGAACGAGGCCTACGTCCTGCATGCCAGTTCCTATGTTGTGAAATCTGCCAGCTTTGCTGGCTTTCTGGAACAGCTTGAAAGGATCTTGCACTACTGGAAACTCAGCCGCACCGTGCACGACGAGGCTTTCGAAGCGAACAGCTGAACAGCGCTGACCGGCGGGCTCTTTCCAGGTTCAGGGCCAGCACTTCGTCTTCGGCGAGTGGAAGGGCTGGACCGGGCGGAAGAGTCAGCCGGCCGGCCTGGTCTGCTCTGAGGCAGCGCGCCCTTCCGGGCACGGCTCCACGAATTCCACGTCCAGCCAGTACTGGGCCTCGTCCCACTGTGCCGGGTTCAATTCCGCACACCACGCGGCCCAGGCGGCGGCCCTGGCCTCTTCATGGCAGTCCAGGTAGTCAGCGAGAGCGATTGAGGGTCAGAATAGTGCGGGGCGAAATGGAAAAAGCCCCCACTTGCCCAAGCCGAAATGTCAGGGGCGGGGCAGGTCATAGGGGGCGCTTCCGATTCAGGCTCAAGACCAGGAGGACGTCTCTCCCTTCTGCCATTACTTGTAGGCCACGGCCTTGGCGCCGTTGACGACCTGCATCTTCACGTACATGCCATTCTGCGCGTGTTTGCCAACCCGGCACAGAATGAAATACGTGCCCGGACGGTTGGCCATGAACTTGGCGGGAGCCGCCGTGGCACCGGCGGGTGGGACGATGCTGGTCGCTGCGTCGGGGAAGGCCAGGCGAGCCGTCGCAGGGTTGGCTGGCAGCGTGCTGCCGGCGATCACGGCAAAGTCATGCGGCATGCGGCCCGCGTTGTTCAGGTTAACTTCCACGGTCCACCCGAGAGGCACGGTCAGGGTCTTTTCGCCTTTGGCGTCCCCGTTGTAATTCAGGCCATTATTGTTCATGCCGTGGCCAGCCACGAAGGTCACCCGCACCGTTTTATTGGCGCTGTCGGCCTTGATGGTTGGTGGCATGTCCATGCCTGTCATGGGCGCCGTGGGCGTTCCGGAGGTCTGAGCAAGGGCGACGGAGGCAAGCAAGAACGCGGCCATCACTGGGCTTCTCATGGTGCCCTCTATTGTGCTCCTTGAAAATGAAAGCCAAAGTGCTTACCTTACATCCCTCTAAAACTGTATCTGAGATATCAACAACGTCTCTGTATTGAAAGTATGGCCGAAGTCCGCCAGCATTCACGGTTCCAAGTTCAGCTGAAGCCAGCGCCGGAGCGTGGCCGACGTTGGCGCGGGCAGCCTGGGTCGAGGTGTCTTGAGGTCATGGCAGCAGGGTTCAGATGCCTAAGTGGGCCCTCTACTTACCCCAGACCCGCCAGGCCACAGCCGCCACGGCAACTGAGGCCATCAGCAGCGCCAGCGTGAAGGCGCCGGTGTCGTTCATGGTGCTGTTGAGTGCCAGTCCGCCGCCCGCACACATGCAGGTGAAGATGGCCACCCAGGCAGGCCAGCGGTCTCCAGCTGGGTCCAGTTCGTCGTCCATCATCTTGCTGGGCATGTCGTGATCTGCTGGTCCTGCAAGGCCTGCCAGTTCTCTACTGGTGCCAGCCAGTTCTGCGTATTCTCTAGCCACGCCGCAGCGTAGTGCAGAGGCCGGGACACAATACATCAGTTTGTTTTTGTGCGCGCGGAACAAACGATAAAGGCCCTCAGCTCATGCCGGAGCCTGAAACTGGGGGCAGTCAATTGCTTGTCTTGTCCGTTACTTCAGCGGCAAGATCCCTGGCACGCTGCCCTTGCTGGCGCGGTAGCCGATCAACACAGGTCTACGTCAAAGTTGGCGGGGTGGGACACTGGTTGTGGCGAGCCGCTCTGGAATATGTGGACGTGCTGGAATTTCTTCTTCAGGTGCGCCGTGACATCGCGGCGGCTAACTTCTATCTCGTCTGCCTGCTGAACGGGTACGGCATCCTGGAGGCTGTTTGCCGATCGGCGCTGGAGCCATGGGGCGGTTATCTAGGAACTGAACGAGTGTCATAACGCGGAGCACGGGAAGGTCCGTTCCATCGCCGCTGCAACATCAACATGACAGCAGAGCCAAGCCAGCTTTAGACCGGAGCTGCAAACGCAGGAATTCATCGCGCAGCACATCCGGATCTTAAACATTCACCGCTATACCTGAACGACAAACCCTGTTGCCCGCAGACGCCACAGCACTGTTGCTGTGGCGAAAGGCGCCCCAGCAGCCTTCGGAAACGGTCCAGACCCAGCTGAAGACCATTGATCAGCATGTACCTCCGAGACGTCTTGTTCACGAGGCAAGTCACTGGGGAACAACGTTGTTCCCCCTCTCCTCTCCCCCACTGTCTTTTGGGCAAAACGTTGCGCTCGTACCCTGGATTGAGCAAAATACAGACATGAGCGCAAAACCCAAACGGTCTATCCCCATCAGTACTGCGCACACCCAGCTCGGCCAGCAGGTGAAGAATTTGCGCCCAGGCGAACCCGTCACCCTGGCGCGGCATGGCAAACCTGTCGCCGGGCTGGTGTCCATTGAGGACTTGCAGACCATTGAAAGTGGCGCGCAGAACACCACCGTTCTGATGGCCTTCAATCATGCGGGCGGCGCGGCCAAGACCAGCAGCGTGCGCGATATCGGGTACGAACTGACGGAGCTGGGCTACCGGGTGCTGCTGCTGGATATCGATCCCCAGGCCAACCTGACCACGTGGCTGGGCGTGCACGACGCGCCGGTCGAGCGCAGTCTGCAGCCGGTGCTGGAGGAGTACGCGCCGCTGCCGGAGCCGTACCGGGTCCACGGCATGGACCTGATCCCCAGCCATCTGGCACTGGCGCGCACAGACGCCCGGCTGCCGGGATACACAAACGCCGAGGGCCGTCTGCGCTCGGCCATCGACGCCGTCCGTGCCAGCGCAGCCTACGATTTCGTGCTGATTGATCCGCCGCCGAGTTTGGGCAAGCTGACTGCCAACGCGGCGAACGCGGCCGACTGGGTGATCGTGCCGGTGCCCGCCCGCTACAAGGGCCTAGTGGCGCTGGACGGCCTGCGCGAGATGCTCGGTGAATACACGCGGACCAACCCGCGCCTGCGGGTGGCCATGTATCTGGTCACCCAGATGGAGAACACGGCGCACAGCAAGGAGACGCATGAGGTCTTCCAGCAGGTGCTGGGTCCAGAGCTGGCAGGACCGCTGACCTACCGCCCCGCCATCTACAACCGCTGCCAGCCGATCGGGGAACCAGTGGGCGTCAATGCCCCGAATTCGGAGGCCCGGCGTGAGGTTCAGGCCGTGGTCCAGACGCTGCTTTCCCGCATCGGGCATAGCGCATGAGCCGCAAGCTCAGCGCCGGTATGCAAGCTGCCCTCAAGCGCACGCAGGCCGTTCACGAAGATATCCAGAGTGTGCAGCGCAGCCGTCCGCCCATGCAATACGTGGCGCTTGAGGACCTACGGCCCTCGCCCTTCCAGGCGCGAATGGACCTGCATGATCTCGATAGCCTGGCTCAGGACATCGCAGCCAACGGCGTCCTGCAACCCCTGCTGGCCCGGCCTTTGCCAGACGGTCTGGAGCTGATCGCAGGCGAGCGGCGCTGGCGGGCGGCCGGACGCGCGGGTCTGTCCGAGGTGCCGGTGATCGTGCGGGACGCCACGGACGAGCAGGCGCGGCTGTACGGACTGCGCGAGAATCTGGAGCGCCAGGACCTGAACGCCTATGAGGTGGCCAGCGTGGCCCTGACCCTGATGGGTCTGAGTCTGGGTCAGTCGCCGGAGCAGGTGAGGTCACAGCTCACGGGCCGGGGAGAGCCGTCGGCCGAGGTCAGCGCCGCCCTTGAGGAGGCGCTGGGCGTCCTGGGACGGGATTTGACGCGTCTGAGCTTTGCCAAGCACTACCTGCCGCTCCTGGACTTGCCCGCGGAACTGCGGGCGGCCATTCAGCGGGGCGCGCCCTTTAATGCTGTACGACTGCTGCGGCGGGCGAGCCGTGACCAGCAGGCCGAGTGGCTGCCCCGGGTCGAGTCCGGGGAGTGGGGGGTGCGCGATGTGGAGGCCGCGCTGCTGGCAGGACGGAGTGCACCGACGCCCCTGGAACAGGGTGACCTGGCCCAGGAGACACGGCGGGTCTTGAAGCTGGCCGCGCCGCGCCGGGTGGAGGCGCTGGACGCCCGTAAACAGACTCGACTGAGGAAATTGTTGCAGGAGGTTGAGCAGCTTCTCAAGGAGTAACAGGGGAGAGGGGCGGCGCAACGTCGGTTACGGGACAGCCACGCCCGAGGGGTATGCCTGTACCCTTACCAGTCACCCACGGGCTTCTTGCGGCCGGCCCGCGCGTAGTCCACGTAGATCTCGCTGCTGTCGACGGTGCGGTGGCGCAGGTGGTCGCGCACGGCCAGCAGGTCCCCACTTTCGCTGTAGATCCGGGTGCCTGCGCTGTGGCGCAGCCCGTGTACTTCGCGGCCTCCATAGCGTACCCCTGCCTCCTGGCACAGCCGCCTGAGGGCGTTCTCCACGCTCTGACGGGTATGGATGCTCAGCACCTGAGGGCCATAATTGGGCGTCGCGGCCAGCCACGTGCGTAGCGCCCTGACCGCAGTAGGGGAGAGGGCCACCTCCTGACGACGCTGCCGCTTGCCAGTTACCGTCAGGTAGGGTTCGGGCGCGTCTAAATGCAAGTCCTTTCTCAGCAGCGTCGTCATCTCCGTCGCCCGCAATCCCACGTGCGCGCCCAGGACGACGATCACCGCGTCCTGAACTCCCGCATGCCGGAGCAGCAACGCCACATCCTCGGTGGAGTAGGGTTTGCGCTTTTCCCACCGGGGTACTGGATCGCTGGCGGCCCGCACGTCCAGGAAGGGCGCTGCCTCGCAGGCCCCGGTCCAGCGGAGGGCCGCGTACAGGGCCTTGCCCGCGCTCAGGCGCACGCGCACGCTGCTGGGGGCCAGGCCCGCGCCTTCCAGGTGCCGGACGTACCGGAAGCCCGCGTTTGGTCCGGGACGGAGCAGACTGACGCCTGCCGGACTGGCCCAGGCCAGAAAGGTGTCGAGGCCCGTGCGGTAGGCCTCCAGGGTGTTGACGCTCACGCGCGCGCCCCGCCCCCCGCGCGTCACCAGATACGCCTCGAGCAACGCCCATAATCCCTCGGCGTCTGTGTCGCGGGCCGCCCGCAACGCGGCCTTCTTCAGGCTATCCGGATCCAGGTGAGCTACTCGGTCGGCGCGGCCCTGGAGGTCGAGGTTGGCGGCCATCAGCTCCAGGCTCATGGCCGCATGGTACACGCAAGAAAAGAAAAGGCCTCCAGATGAGTGAAGGCTGGGATGGATAGGCTGCGCGCTGTTCAGCCGAGGAAAACAGTGGGAGGCACTTTGAAGATTTCAGCTAATTGCTTGATCAGGTCCGTGGTGTAGGCCACGCGCCCGTGGATCAGGCGGCTGACCGTGCTCTGGTTCACTCCTAAACGCGTGGCCAGCTCCTGCTGCTGGACACCCTGCTGGTCCATCAGAAAGTCGAGCATGTCGCCCGGCTTGCTGGCCGGGGTCGGATAGGCCTCGGCCTCATACTCGGCGATGTGCTGGATCAGGGTGGCATACACGGCGGCGAGTGGGTGCCGGGCGTCGCCGCCGATCAGGTGGCCCATCTGTTCTTCTGCATTGAGGGCAAACTCCAGATGTTCGTCGCTCCTGATAGGCCCCAGCAGGTTGCGGGACGCTTCCGGGAGTTCAGCCAGGGCGGCCACTGCGCGGTCAATCTCACTGTGTTTCATGATTGTGCGTACCTCCTCCAAGGCATTGCCCATCTGGAGCCGCTTTTCCGTTCGGCTTTCACGGTTTCCAGCGGTCGTACTCCGAATGCCTCATGAACTCCTTGACCCTAATTTTTCTGAAGGTGAAATCCACGGTGGTGATCAGACGGAAGTGATTTCCTTTGATGTTGAACACGATGTACTCAGGCCCAACCCAGCTGGCAGTGGGAAAGACGGCCCGCACGTCCGCGAACGAAGTGAACTCCGCTTTGCTGGCAAGGTCGAACCAGGCAAGGAGGGCGACATGCGCTTCAGGGTATTGGGCTGCGAATTGGAGCAGCGTCTTTTTCGCGAGCACGTTCATCCCGCTTACAGTCTATGCGCTTCTTGCATCTTATGCAAGAAGCGCATGTCGTGGAGAGTTGGGAAAGATTTTTCGGGCTGAGGCTGCGGCTTGTGCCTAATACCTGTTATGCCAACGAATCTGATCAAGCCTCAACCTTGAAGAACCTTCCTCCCAAGATCCACTGTCAACCTTCACCGACCATCACCCAACTCCACTCGCAGTTCGCGATCCGAAATACCTCCACGTCCGTCCACACGGTCTGATCCTGCAAGTAAGTCCGTGGCCCTCAGCCGCAGCAACGGCAAACCCGACATGCATCTCGCCAAAACGGTGGCCGCCAGAGCCAAGTGCAAACCGCAGTTGCTCAGCCACCGGCGGTTGAGCCTCAATGCAGCGCTGGCAAGGACATGGGCACCTCGTGAGCGAAATCACGGTATGCTGAGCAGGTCCCGGAGGTCACCGAGCATTTGACCAAAGGGAACACCCCCCGCGCGGCTTGCCGGCCGTGGTTCGCAGAGGGTGTCCGTTCCGAAGAATTCGATTGTTTTGCGAACTGGGGAGTTCGCAGGCATTGCCTTACGCACAGGATACGCGCCTGGGCATGTTCGGTCAACAGACCGAACGACCCTCAAGGGTCAGGGAGCGTTGGGGAGTTCCACAATGACCATCCACGAATCGCCGGACGGCGAGACGACGAGATTAGAAATCACCCTTGTTGAACTGCGGCAAGCGTACAAAGGCAGTGAGGAATGAGCGACTCTCTGCTGATTGCCCAGCCGGGAAAACAGAAAATGACGCTGCTGCGGGAGAGCTATCAGGCCATCTGTGACGGCGATCCTTGTGCGGCCCGGTTGCTGAACGCGATGGAGCGCTGGCATTTCTACAAACTCCAGGCCCGCGAGGAGGTGCGGGGGCGCAACCGTGCCCGCCGTCAGGGCGGCCTGAAAGCGGAGGGCGACGAGGACCTCTGGGTGCGCATGGCCATTGACCCTAAGGACGCCAAAAGCCTCGGCTGGTGCGGGGAACTGATGGACGAGTATTCCTACAAGGTCGTCAAACGCGGCCTGGACCTGCTGGTCGACAAAGGTTTCGTGGCCAAGCGCGAGAACCCGCGCCTGAACTGGGACCGGACGCCACAGTGGCTCTTTCAGGTAGAGATTGTTCAGAAGGCCGTGGACGCCTGGGGCCAGTCGCGTGAAGACCCTGCCATGAGTGATGACCCGGACGGAACGGCTGCAGACCGGCATGACCCGAAAGACGGGGAAAAACCCGTTGTAGACGAGTCGGCAGATTTGACTGATAGCACTCGGCAAATTGACCGAGTGGAGACGGCACAAAAGCCGATTGGAGACGGCAGAAAAGCCGAGTCAAGTCGGCAAATTGACCGAAGCAATAACACAGATATCCTTCTACAGGAATCCTCTCCAGAAATCCTTCAACAGACATCACCACTCACGCGACCTTCTGAAGCTGTCGCTCCATCCTCTGTTCCCGGTGATGGTGGGTCTTCGGCAGTCGCCGAACAACAGCAGGCCACACCAGCCAGGACGCAAGGCGACGAGGACTTGCCCTTCCCGATTGATCAGGACAAGATTCTGGAAAAGCCTGGAGCGTTGACGTCAACTGCTTCTGAAAAGGTTCCGCCCGGCGGCGCGGCGCTGCTGACGCTGATGCCAGTGCCGCGCGCAGTCCTTGAGGGGCGGCCTCGCCGGGATCCACTGGGGATGATCACGCTGCGGGCGGTCTTGAAGGCCTCGAACAAGACGCGCGAAAAGCACCTGGACGCGTACCTCAAGTTAGGCACCCACAGCGGTCTGCCCCGTGATCTATTCACGCGGCTGACCGATCAGGAAATCAATGGCGCACTTAAGGCCGCCCAGCAGGACACGCCGCTGGACAAGACCGGCCAGGGATTTGACCGCATCGCCCTCCTGGCGCTGGACGTGTTGATCGGTGAACCAGTAACGGCCGAACTCATCGCGAGCGGCCGGAACCCTCCGCGGCCCTCAGAAGAGCCGCTGGGCCAGGCCTATCAGGTCAAGAATGGGGCCAGCGCGGCGCCCAGAGCAGAGCCTCAGCCCGAGGGGGGACCGCCGCTGGACTTACGAGCCCAGTACCTGGGACTGTGGGAACTGAAAAATAATCCGGCTGTCGTGGTGAATGTCCTGGACCTTGAGGAACGCGCGGGCGCCGCGCCCGTGCTGCACCTCAAGGACGACAAGACCCTCTCCCCCACGGAAATTACCCTCAAGTACCGCCGCCCGGCTTTCATGACTGTGGCATAACCGCCCTGGTCCGGTGCCCTGGCAGAGCCCTACCCAGGATGTGAGCTGCATGTCGCGCGTCCGTCGTCCTACCCCCACATTTCTTAACTTGTATCCGCCGCAGTACGCCACCATTGCCGAGCTGGAGGCTGAGGGTTTGCGGCCGGCTGAGAATCAGCTGCCCGCCGCACTCTTCAAATGTAAGGAACGGGAACGGGAGTCGGCTTCGGCCCTGTACGCCCGTGCCGAAGCCACAGCTATCGTCCGGGGTGAGTCGAGACGGACATGATTTTCTTCGTCCACCGCGTGATTTGCGGTGGAGGGGCATCGACAGGACATTCTGCTGGGTGACGGCCCGGTCGGAAGGAGAATCAAGATCGGCAGTTGCATGCCCACGAGAAGGTTTCAGATTTGCGTTGAAGGTCTGCACCTGCCGCCTCATTTCCGCGAAGTCCATCCGCCCGTCCGTTCCTTCCGCGCTGTCTTTCTGGCTAGGGCGCTGCCTTCTGTGGGCGGATGGAGGCGAAACACTTCGTCTCTTGGTTCGTTCAGTCCAACTTCTGGAGTATTGGAAGTCAGTCTTGATGCTTCCTTGCTGAAATTGGCGGATCCGGAACTGAAGTTTCTGGGTCATTGAAACGCCGCTCACTTTATGAGCAAATCTTCACCGGGACCTGGGCAGAATCAAAATAAACTGGATTAATCTGATTTATTCATCCAACCGGGCGACCCAAGTTCCCTTACCCTCCTTGGTATTGTCTCTACAGGAGCGGACGGACGGCGATACGGGCGCGCGGCGGCCTGCATATTCAGACGAAATAGTCCAACTTATTCAGCGAATTCAAGAAGAAGTCCAAATTAATTTGCGAAAAAGTCCAGCTTAATTTGAGAAAATTCCTATTTAGAGCGCCAAAATGTCCAGAATTCCGTGATTTTTCGCAGACTGGATCTGAAATTTTTTATTCGGAGATACGTCGGGAAGGCAGCGCGAGCGCACGTTGGCGTCTGCATGAAGCTGACTGGAGAACATCAGCCAGCCGCTGTGAAGGAGCACTATGCCACCGACATCTTCAACTGGCTCGCAGGCCGACCTTCCCCTTCACGTCATCCCCCTCCCTGGAGAAGCCTTCGATTCCTGGTGGTCACGGCTGGCAAGCACGTATGCCGTGAAACCCAAGGAACTTGCTCAAGCCTTAGCCCCCAGCGATCAGGAACACGTGGCTCTTCTTCGACCAGCCGATCTTCTGCCGGATACGCAGCCACTGATACGTGACCTGGCTGAACAGACAGGAATAACACAAAGTTTGTTGGCACCGCTGTTCCTTCCTAGTTGCTATCCCCTGAACCTGAGTTACCAGCGACTCCCCCACTCCTTTGCTGCCCGCCCCAACAGTTTTCATGCCCACCGCCTCTGGGTCCTCCCTCGCCGCACCTCCGTGTATTGCCCGCAGTGTCTGGCCACAGATGTCATTCCATATTTCAGGAAAGCCTGGCGACTACGCATCACGACCCTCTGCCCTGTTCATGGTCAACCTATGCGTGAAACCTGCCCACACTGCGGAACCTTGACGGGCCGACTCGACAGTGAAGCAGGGCATGGAAGCATTCGGCTCTGCCAGGTCTGTGGCGAGGACCTCTGTACGGCGCCCAGAAGAAAGCCGAAAGACCATCAGGCCACGTCCCGGCTTCTCATCGGCGCGGTGCTCCTCGAGAACCTCAGCGTGCAGGAAGGCGAGTGGGGACGCTTCACCGCGGTCAACAATTGGGATTTTGCTGGTGCCTTCGCGGACTGGCTGGAGACAAAAAGTATCGCCCTGATCAACGCCTTCGTCTTTTCAGGGCGACCTCTACCAGCAGGTATCAGTTGGGAAAAAGCGAGCCTCGCTCACCGCAACGCTTTTGTGCAGTCGTTCCACTATCTTATTTCGCGCTACGCGTGGGAACGCCAGCAGGTCATCGAGTGCCTGCCGTTTGAAGCTCAAGCAGCCTATCGCCGGTGTATGGAGATTCACGCCTCAATAGGCGAGCGTTTCACGTTTGGTGCTCGCCCGTGGGAGGGTTGGTCACGCCCCTCCTTCAAACCAGCTAACGCTTCGTACGACATCTACATTTGGAGGCACGTCTCTCTCGAAGACACCGAAACGGAGATTCATCTGGTGTATGCCAGTTGGTACACCGACGTCTTGAAAGGCACTCAATGCCACCTTGGAACAGCTGGCACCCTGACAGAGGCCATTGCCATCTGCGTTGACGATCACTGTGCCCACTGCGAAAAGAAGGAGGTTCCCGAGTCTAACTTCTTCGCCGCTCCGAGCAATATCTGGATCTACCGCTGCACCCGCTGCAGCTCGCTTTATTCCATCACTACCTCTGACGTTCCATTGATCAAACCTCAGCTGCACTTTGGAGGAGACTATGAGAACAGTTGTCATGACCCAACCCCCCCTATTGCGAGCGGGAAACATCATTCGTCTGAATGATCAGAGTTGGCGAATCGACGAGATTCTCTCCAGTGGACACGCAATTCTCAGTGCGTTAGGAGGCATAGGGGCAAAACAGGTTCGGCCACTCTCAGATCTGGACATCTCACCTGAGAAATCTGTCTCGCTCATCGCTGCGAACGACACACCGGCCAAGCGTGGGCGTCTTGATCTCAAGTGGCAGTTCCAGGACCTCTACTCGCAGATGACTGCGCACGTGATTCCTGATGCTGTTACAGTTGCCGGTCGTGCTGTCGGCATTGCACGAAGTACGGCCTACACCTGGTGGCGGCAGTGGATGACCGACGCACCACTGGTAAAAGAATACCGCTCAGATGTTCACCGTTCCCGTATGCCTGCGGAGATTGAGGCCCTTATGCAGGAGGTGATCACTGCTGCTCACGCGCTCAATCAGCCCCGATCAAGAAAACGAGCCTATCACGATCTGCAGAACAAACTATCTTCGCTTGGCCTCCGGAACATCAGTTACGCGACGTTCTGTCGCCGGGTGGGAGATCGGCCGGTTCTGGAACGCATGAAGCCACAGCGTGGACGAAAAGCTCAGGATCAACTCCGCCCGACGAAGAAAGGAGAGGTCGGGGCGGGCCCACTGGATCTGGTGGAAGTGGATCACTGGATGATCGATATGATTCTTCTCGCCGACCATGATCGGCGGCCTGTCGGTGTCGCCTACCTCACCCTGCTGCTAGACACCGCGACCCGAGTCGTTCTGGGCTACTACCTCTCCTTTGACCCGCCCAATCAGTACGCGGTGGGCCGCGCGCTCTACAGCGCCTTTCAGCCTAAGACGGAGGTCCTGCACCGCCTGGGCATTCAGGGCGAATGGCCGTGCTGGGGCGTACCCAAACGGCTGCGTCCAGACAACGCCGCCGAATTCAAGTCACGGCTTCTCCAAGACCTTTCACTCAAATACCGCTTCAGCCTCACCCCTGCTCGACCATATCGACCTCGAGACAAGGCCAAAATAGAGGCGTTTTTCGGCACCCTGAGCCGATATGTAAAAGACCTGCCCGGAAGCACCAAGGCACTCCCTGGGGGCCGTCAAGATGGCGCGCGCGAGGCTACCCGTACCCTTCGTGAACTTGAGACGGAGTTGATCGACTACATTGTCAACGGTTACCACCGATCCATCCACGAGACCCTGCAGTCCACGCCGCTCAAGGCATATCAAACTTCGCCGCACCCGGAGCCCGTCTATTCACCCAACCGGGAGGCACTTCTTGTGGATGTTCTGCCTCAACTTACCGTTGGACGAAAAGTTCATCCATTTGGTGTACTCGTGCACAACATCCAGTACTGGAATGACAGCCTCATTCCACTGATCGGTCGATCCGAGAAATACATTATTAAGTACGATCCTTATGACCTGAGCTCTGTGTGGTTGCTGCAGGGGAAAGCGTACATTCGCCTCCGGTACAAGGATCTGGGATATCCCAGGCTTACACTCAGAGAATACAAGCAGACGCGAAAGGCTATGCGGGCTGCAGGCCATGATCCATCCGATACCGACTCCGTCATGGGATTCTACCGGCGTAGTGAGGAGAGGTCGGCCGAAAGTCGTGCCGCCACCCAGGCCACGCGGCGTTCAGTGACGACTGAGCCGCAAACCAAGCTAGAGCAGCCGCCTGAGCGCCCTACAGCCGCGGACAAACAGACCTGGCTGGCTGCCCCTTTGCTCCTGGAGGAAGATTGAATCTCACCGCAGCAGCGCAGCGGTTGCTCCAAGCTCCGCTCAACGAGCAGATCACTCATGTACGGCGTCGCCGACGTCTCAACTACGCCGCAGCGAATCAGTTTATGTCGAGGGTGCAGAACCTACACCAACATCAGTATCAGCACCGTTCACGCTGTCTGGCCCTCACCGGAGAGCAATGGCATGGAAAGACCACGCTGCTCGATTGGATTCATGACCGGGCAAAACAACATTCCCCCCACGGCACGCCCAGTCTCCGGGCAGATGTCGCCGCAGGGTGGAACCTGGTGTCACTCTACAACGTTTGCCTCAAGTCATTGGGGGCCCCAATCTCCCTTCGAGGCGACAGCGACCGGAAATTCGATGCGCTCTGCAAAATCCTCGCGAAGAAGGAGACAAATCTCATCATCCTGGATGAATTTCATGACGTTCGGCGGTGCCAGCCCAGACAGATGCCCATGATCCTCTCGGGTCTGAGAGCCCTGTGCAACCTCCCTGGCGTCACGGTGGTGCTTTCCGGCCTGCCTGAGGTCGTGGATATCCTTCGCAACGACCCCCAGCTTTCGTCGCGATTTGAACGACATCAACTGAGAAAATGGGAGGATGGTCCGGAATACTACGCGTTTCTTGCGACAGTTCTATCTGATTTTCCTTTTCCAGAAGAATCAGAACTGCTGAATCCAGATTCAGAGCTGGCGTCGAAGCTTCTGCATTTGGGGCGGTATCGCCTGGGGGCATTTTCCGTCATCCTCTGTGAGGCCGCCTGCTTGGCCTTGGCAGCGGGACGACCCTGTGTGACACGCGCCGATATTCAAACGGTTGCAACCACCTTCTGGGCAGGACAGGATTAATCACCATTGTTCCACTTCGGCTGCAACATCATCCTCGTCCATCCTGACGTAACGCCTCGTGGTGTCCACCGAACTGTGCCCGAGGAAGATCGCAACCCGGGTGAAGTCCCGGGTCTGGTGGTACAAGCGTGAGGCGGCCGCTTTGCGGGCAGCGTGAAACCCGCGCCATTCAACTTGAGCGTCGCGGAAAAGGTTCTGTACACGGTAGTACGCCTGATTGTAAGTCCAGTCAAAATAGGCGTCCTGGCCTGCGGGTGCAGGCAATGTTAGCAGCGCCTCTCGGGTTCTCGCACTGAGCGGCACCTGCCGCGTCTTCTCCCCCTTTCCCTTCACGAGAAGTACGGCGCCGTGGAGGTGACTGCGCCTTGCCATGAGGGCTTCTGAAATGCGGAGGCCACCGTGCGCACAAAGCAGGAGAAGTGCGCGAATCCCTGGTGTGGCCAGCTCCAGCGCCCTTTCAACCTCCTGGTCATAAGGAGGGTTTTTAACAGCGCTGCGGGTGGGATCAATAGGGCTCCGGACGTCCTCAGGGAAGGGGCCTTGGATCACGTCCGCCCAGTGCAGTGCGCGGTACAGGAGGCGTACAGTGGTCAGATAGGCGCCGACGGTGCTTGGGGCAAGATGTGAGCCGCCCCGACGCCCTCGATTCGGACGATTCTCCAGATGCAATCGGTAACGGGCCAGGTCACGGCGCATGGGCTGGGAGATATTGACGTCTTCAGCTTCACACCAGATCAGAAAGGCGGAAAGCCCAGTGCGGTAAGCGAGGAGTGTTCGTGGGCTGATATGCGCCTGTTTCCGGCTGGCGTGCAACAAATAGAATTCCAGTAGAACGCCCAGGCTAGACTCGTCCCTAGCGTCCGAGATGTTCCTAGCCCAGTGGCTGATGGTGTCATCGTCGGCTTTTGAAAGCCACTTGAACATACTCGTTGAGGAGACAGGCATGTCGATGCTCTAGTAGGAGGAGGGGAAGTCGGAAAAATCTATTCAGGTATTAAGTCTGTAAATGTATTTAATAGAGAATCTATAATAAAGAGTGGTGCCATGCCAACTGGGTCTCTAGCGTGTCAGGGCTATGGCCCAAGCCAAACGACCCAACCGCACGTTCGAAGGCCGGAAATCCCAAGCCCTCGGAAGGATGGGGAAAGGCATGAACCTAAGTGGTCCCAAAATCCGGCAGGCCCGGCTGGACAGGAACCCCCAATGGTCGCAAGAGGAGCTGAGCGCCGCCGTTGCAGAAACGTATGGCCTTGACCTCTCGGCCACGACCATCAGCAAGATCGAGCGTGCAGAGCGGAGCATGTACGATTTTGAGCTCCGAGCACTGTGTGCTGTGTTGAAACTGGACGCCAATATCGTTCTTGAATTGACTCCATCTGCCATTAAGTGAAGCGGTCCAGGACGGCGTCTATGGCCCTGAAGGTGCTCCATTTGCGGTGTCGACACTGTCGAGAAAGAGCATTGTGACGTCGGTGTCCGCAAAGGGGTCTCAAAGTTTGCGCTTGGGTTTTCGAATATAGAGCGTGACGCTGCCATAGTTCTAAGCGTCCTGTCGTTCTGGTGTGCCCCGGCAGTCCATCACCAGGGCGCCATAGGCACAGCATGCCGCGCTGACCAGAACCCGCTGACGTGCCATGCCACCATGCCGGCATGATCCGCGCTCAACTCCTCACGCCGGACCCCGCCAGTCTGACCACCTTCCTCAACACTCACACCCGCACCCGCGACGTCCTCCTCCAGATCGCTGGCCTCGCCGAAGTTACCTACCACGGCCGCGCGGCCAGCACCGCCGAAGTCGGCGCGTACCTCGTCCTGATCAAACGCGACGGCAGCCTACAGATCCACGCGCCCACCGGCATCAAACCCATGAACTGGCAACCCCGCACGGACGAACTCAGCGCCCGCGTCGAACACGGTCACTGCGTGTTGCACGCGTCTCGCCGCAGTCCGGAGGAGCTGGTGCGGGTAACCTTCCTTTACCCGCATCTGGCTCTCGCGCTGGATTTGCACGAGGAGGCGTCCTTCACGCTGTCCGGTTCAGAAAAACAGATGCAGGACGCCCTGGCCCGTCACCCGGACCTGATTGAGCCCGGCCTGACCGTGCTGGACCGCGAGCTGCTGATTGATTCCGGCGGCATCGACCTGTACGCACGCGACACACACGGCCGGTTCGTGGTGGTGGAACTCAAGCGGGGCCGCGCGACGCAGGATGCTGTCAGTCAGCTGGGCCGTTACGTGGCGACGGTGCATAAAACTGGAGTGGGCGAGGTCCGGGGCATTCTGGCCGCGCCGTCGATTACCGCGCCGGCCTTGAAGGAGTTGCGCGCCCGTGGCCTGGAATTCCGCGAGATCGGGGCCTGGCCGGATGCGCCCGCACCCGCTGTCCTGCCTTCCCTGTTCGACTGAACGCCAGTCACCTCAACCCCCGCTCCACGCCTGGGGAACAATGGCCATCCATTGCCTCGCCAGTCAGTCCTCAACTCGCACGCAAGGCCTCCAACGCCCCCGGCAGAATGAACGTGGACAGCGGCCCCACAGCGCCCACCAACTCTCCACTCGACAGCTCAAACCGCAAGTCCTGTTCTCCCAGCTTCAGCCGGATCATGGCCTTGCCCACCCGGATCTTTCTGGCGAACTGCACCCGCGCCAGGGGCGACTCGAACACGCAGATCGGGCCAAGACGCGATCCTGAAGCCGTCCCGCCTCCTATACCTCGGGGCGAGGCAGAGGCCAGGGGAAGCCGTCACTTCCGGGCCATCCGGCCTGCAGCAAAAGCCGCCACTTCAGATGAAGTGGCGGCCCCTCTGGGGGAAAACGGCGGCTCAGTCGCTGGCGGCTGCGCCCATCACCGGAATCGTCAGCGTGGTCAACACCTGATCTCCCGACATCAGGGCGATGGACGCGATGTCGTTGACCCCCACGCTGGTGTCGTCGCGGCTCACACTCACGTTCAACAGCAGGGTGTTGCCGCGCTGCGTGACGCCATCCAGGGTGATGGTGGTGCCTTCCGGCAGCCCCGTGACGGACAGACTCAGGTCACCGGGAACGGTGTACTCCAAGGCCGACATCGGAACCACCAGCGACATCCACGAGCTTTCGGTGTAGAGCTTGGTGTAGCCCAGACCTTCACCATCGCTGGCCGAGACCCGGACGGGGTTGGGGGCGGCGAAGGCGGAGCCGGCGGCGAGGGTCAGGGCGAGCACAGCGGTCATCAGGGTCTTGTTCATGGTCTTTCTCCTTGTCTGACGTGGGAGCGGGCGTGTTTCGCCTGTCGCGTCGTCTTGAGACAGAGCATGCGCCGCCCCTGTGGAGAGACGGCGGAGAATTCGTGCAGGTTTCGCCCAGGCCGTAGGTGGTCCTGACAGCCCTCCCCCCGTTCCTCGGTCCTGAGTCGAAACGGGGAGAGGAACTAACGTTCCAGCCGGCGAACAAAGCGTGCTGTGTCGCTCAAGGCCCTTGAAGGCCACCCTGCCATCACCAGCCGCAGCAGTCCACGGCAGAGCGCAGAATTCTGCAAGACCAGGCGCTGTACATTAAGACAAAATGATCATCTCTCTCTCCTTTCGCTGGGCTGGAGTGGGCGTAGGGCCGGGGGCGGTCCAGCCCCCGCGCAGCCGATGACCGAGACCCTGGCCACCGGATACGCCGCGTGGTTGTACGTCACCGGGCTCGCGGCCCTGGGTATCGCCCACTTCGTCTGGCGACGCCGAGGTGCGCCGGGCGCCCGTCCCCTCGCCTTCCTGCTGCTGGCCCTCGCGCAATGGAGCCTGACCTACGCGCTGCACTGGGATAGCCCTTCGCCCCGACTGCAACAGTTCTGGCTGGACGCCACTTTCTTCGGCGTGGTGAGTGCGCCGGTGTGCGTGTGGCTGTTCACCCGCGCCTTTACCCAACCGAACCGGCCCATGCACGCGGGAGCCTGGGTCACCCTGCTCGCCGTCCCCGTCGCCACCTGGGGCCTGCTGCTGGCCGGCGATCCAGGCGGGATCCTGTTCGGGCAGCTGGGAACGTTGGAAGCCCATACCAGGCTTCAGGGCGGTCCCGGGTTCACGGTGGTGGTGGTGCACGGTTACGGCTTGATGCTACTCAGTGCGCTGCGGCTGGCGCTGTTCTTCCGGAGCGCAACGGACCCGTACCGCCGTCAGGCCGGGATCCTCCTGGCGGGCCTGGGGCTGCCCTGGATCGTGAACCTGGTCAGCGTCCTGGGCTTGAGCCCCTTTCCCGAACTGGACCTGACCCCCATGCTGTTTCTGATCACCGCCCTGGTATTCCTGTGGGGCCTGCTGGGATTCCAGCTGTTCGATCTCGTGCCGGTCGCAAGGCATCAAGTGATCGAGCAGATGGGGGAGGGCGTGGTCGTCCTCGACCGGGCGGGGCGGCTGGTAGATCTCAACCCGGTGGCCAGGCAACTCGCCGACCCAGCGCTGCCGACCCCGCTCGGCCACCCAGCCGAACGGGTGTTTGAGCAGTGGGGTGTGGCCGCGGCGTCCCTGGGCGCCCTAACCGGAGACCGCGAGGCAGCGTCGGCTGAACTGACGCTGGGCGAACAGCATCTGGAGGTGCGGGTCACCCCCCTGCGGGACGCCCGGAGACAGGTTCAGGGGCATATTGTGGTCTGGCGAGACGTCACGGCTCAACGCGAAGCCGAGGCCGAACTGCGGCTCGCCCACGAGCAGCTTCAGCTGCGGATGGCCGAAATTGAGCACTTGCAGCACGCACTGCGCGAGCAGAGCGTCCGTGACCCTCTGACTGGCCTGTACAACCGCCGGTACCTGCAAGAAGCCCTGCTGAGTGCCCAGGACAGCCCGTTCAGCGTCGTGCTGTTCGACCTCGACCACTTCAAAGCCGTCAATGACCTGGCCGGTCATGCTGGAGGTGACGCGGTCCTGCGCCAGGTGGCCGCGTGTCTCCAGGCCTCGCGGCAGCCCAGCGAGACGATCTGCCGCTATGGCGGAGAGGAGTTCATTGTCGTGTTGCCTGGTCTGGACAGCGCTGCTGCCGTCTGCCGGGCAGAACAGTGGCGCATGGAGATCGGGGCGCAGCAGGTGACGTATGGGGCGCATCTCCTGCGCGTGTCCATCTCGCTGGGGGTCGCCAGTTTTCCACAGCACGGCCCTGACCTCGACAGCGTGCTCTTGGCCGCTGATCAGGCGCTTTACCAGGCCAAGACCCAGGGGCGTGACCGCTGGGTCTTGGCCGCGCCCGTGGTCTGAACGAGACGCTCAGCACCAAGTCACCTTCCCCGGCAACTTGCCACAACCCCCATCAGGGCGGGCAGCAGTACGGCAGCGCACATCCTTTTGGCCCGCCCGTCTCCTCAACATGCTCCCCGCCCGCCGGTGGGCGGTATAGATCGCAGACTATGAGTCCACACTGCAGGAGTGATATTCCTTCCTGCGCCGGAAGCGGATTCGGCAATGTCTGCGCATCTGGCGGATGGGGTGGCAGATCCTCAGTCAGGCAGTGCGGTGGGTAGCGACGCCTTCTGGGACTGCCTCGAACTACTCAGCATGCCTTTTCCATCGACTGGAACGTCAATTCCTCGAAGTGACAGGTGCTGAGAATTACAGGTTAAAGGGCGTTTTGAGTTCGAACGCTTCCCGCAGCACAGCAGATAGGGGGTGACGCGTTGGTGGTGCTTGTCAGTGGTGGCTTTTCTGCTCTGCCATCTTCAGAACCTCGACGTGCCCGTGAGCGTGCCGGGATCGTGGCCGCACTGGGGCGCCTTGGCGAGAACTGTACGGTTCTCGTTCACCCCCGAGATGCGTCGTAGAGCGCTTCAACTGGAACTTGACGCTCTCGATGCCTTCCAGCACGTACATCTTGCGTCCTCGATTTACTGATCCATGTTTAAGTCAGTAGCGACGCGGTGAATGGGGTTCCCCGGATGAATGCCAGCGACAGAGCCTTGCGCCGAATGCGTTGCCAGCCTACCGTCAGCCGTTTCTTCAACTCGCTCACCGACATCGCGCAGAAATTCCCCACGACATTCCGCTTGAGATCGGCCCAGATCAGCAGGGTGGAGTTCAGTTCCGGCGCGTACGGCGGCAGGTAGACCAAGGACAGGCGTTCGTGCAGGTGCACGAACGCCTGCACCGCTTTCGACCGGTGGATCATGGCGCGATCCAGCACCACGATCACCTCGCCGTCCACATGTCGCAGCACATGCTCCAGGAACGTCACGACCCCTGGTGAGCGCACCGCGCCGCGGTGCGTGTGGTGCAGGAACTGCCCACCTGTCGTGATGGCGCCGATCACAGACAGATGTTCCCAGCGGAGTTTCGTGGGGATGATGGGCGTCCGCCCACACCGTCCCCAGGTACGTACCTTCCCTTCGTCGTTTTCAAACTGAAGTCGCTTTCGTCCAGAAACACCAGGGGGGCGCCCTCAGCGACTTTTTTTTCCAGCGCCTCTCGCTGCACGCGAACCCAGGTGGCGATGTCGTTTTCGTTACGCTCCACGGCCCGCAGTGCGGGCCGCTGATACGTGAACCCCCAGCGCCGGAGTTTCCGGGAGAGGTGCGCCCGATCCAGCCACACGCCGTAGGCCACGCCGATCACGTGGCGAATCTTCGGAATCGTCCAGCCACTGGTCTCAAAGCCGTGCGACCGGGGGTCACCATTGATCATGGTCCCAATTTCGTCCTGCTGCGCTGCAGTCAGGCGCTGTGGTCGAGCTGTGGCGCGGGAAGCGCGCAGCGCTTCCTGTCCATCGCGGTTCAGCCGAGCACGCCACGCACGGATTGTGAACTCGGCCATGCCGAACTGCTGGGCCAGGTCGCGGGTCGTGCGGCCGGAGTCGGGGAGGGCGGACTGGGCGGCAAGGCGCCGTTCTTCCTGTTGGGTGCGAGTGAGGCGGCTGAGCCGCCAGAAGGAAATCGTCACACCTTATGCTACATATTTACGCATGCATCAGTAAATGTGGAAGGGCAGCGCCATGCTGAGGAGGACCGGCAAGCGGTAGACCACACCACGGCAGAGCAGTCCTTAACTGGTGAGATCCGCGAGCAGACGCGCCAGCTCGGTGGGAGCCGTCCACATGGGGACGTGCCCGGACCTGAGTTCGATCAGGGTCCAACTGTCTTCGCGTGCACGTTGCGCTGAGGCAAGGATGGCAGTATCTGTCGGTGAGGCCGGCTTTTCAGTACACAGGATGAAGGTGCAAGGCAGCACGGTGGTGAGCTTGGCACGCACCGCCACCGGTTCCAGATAGGGGTTCCAGGGCATGGCCGTATGCCGCCCCCGACCTTCTGTGGCATCGATACTGTCCTGATCGGGTTGCAGTTGAGGAACGAACCAGCCCTGGCCCGCGGCATCCACCCAGGCCTGGATAGTTGACGCGAACGCAGGCTCGAAGGCATCGACAGTCCGGTCCCCAGGTCGAACAAAAAAGGCGTCGAGAAGAACCAGCTGTGCAAAGACAGACGGCTGGAAGGAGGCCAGACCCTGAGCCAGTGGGCCGTTTAAGCTGTGCGCGACCAGGATGACGTCAAGAAGGTCCTCAAAGCGGATGACGTTCAGGACATCATCTAGGAACGTGGCCAGCGAAACGGCAGGACTGAGCAGATGCGAGCGCTCACCGTAGCCGGTCAGGGTCGGGGTATACACGTCATGCCCGTGGCAGCGAAGCTCTTTGGACACCGCACGCCAGACCCAGCCGCCGGACCAGCCCCCATGCACAAGCACAAATGTTGCCATCCTCACTCTCCGAAGACGCTGGAAGGAAGGGATACGCGGGCGCAAGCCGCCGTCCCGCGTCCTGTCCACGTGGATTATGGGCGTAGCCGACCTGCTGAACATCTCCAGAATAGGTCTTCTTGAACCGGATGGCCACCCCTCTGGGGCCTGGGGCCACCCAAATTGGTCACGTGCGCTGGATGGCCAAGGGCCCTGAGGTTGCCACAGTTTGGTGACTCCTGCACGCCTTTGGTCTTACTTCACGGTGATGGATGACGCCGGGAAGTCCTTGGTGGCATCGTCCCAGGCCGTCACCGTGCCATCCTCGTACTTCTGATAGACCTTCCAGCTCAGGCTGGTTGCTTCTTTCGGATTCGTTCCCTGGAAGTAGAAGCGCGCGATCTCCTGCAGATCAATGTGACCGCTCCAGATCACCGCGGTAATCTTCCCGCCCGCATCCTTTTCGAAGCGGCGTTGCCATCCCGGTGCCTGGACTGTGCGGGACAAGGTGAAGCCTGCAGGGATCAACATCCGAACTTCGGTGGTCGCGCTCGTCGCCGCGCTCTCGTTCGGCACCTGCAAGCGGTACATCTCGGTTGCCCCCAGGGCACTCTCGGCGGAACCCAGGTCTGTACGCACCACCGCGTGGGCGGAGGCACTGGCTCCGAAGGCGAGGACGGCCATCGCGAGGAAGCTGGTGAGTGTACGCATGTTCTGTCTCCTTTGTGACCCCTGGGGGTAATGGGAACTCACAACTGCGTGCTCAGCTGCGACAGTGGGCACGGTTGAAGTGAGTTCCGGACGGACAGGAGGTTGTCTCCCTGGTTGGCCGCACCAACATCTTGAGGTTAGGTCCCGTGGCCGTGTCCTGCATCGGGTGAATGACCCACAGCAGTCGTTTCCCGTCATAGACAAGATGACCCACCCAGGGCCCTCCCTGATCGCTTGCCACAAGGTATGAGAACGCGTCCCCGGTAGGGGACGCTTCCCGACTGTCTCCAGCCGTCTTCAACCACATCCAACAGGGGTTGTGGAACGACGTCTAGGGCGCTCACACGCTGGCCTGAATGGTCACGGGCCTGCTGCTCTCAGAGCGCAGTTTCATCCCCGCCTGGCTCCCTCCCATCCGCTCCCGTGCCACGTTCATCCAGAGCAGCGAACGTCGACTTCATCGGTAGTTGGAGAATCCAGCCATCGACTGTGGCCGCATTTACGGTCCACTGGTCACCCATGCCCTGCGCGACTGGGGCAGTCAGACCCTGATCCTGGCAGCCCCGGATGGCCAGCGGCTCTGTCAGGTGCGTGATGTGCAGCTCTCGCCCAGAAAAACGCGCTGCTTCCACAACATCACCCTCACTCACAAGCAGTTTGGTCCCGTTTACATTGCTCTGGCAGGTGGTCAGCGACGACGAGCATGGAGGCCTTTGCTGAGTACGGCGAGCACTTCCAGATTGAGGAAGGTTTCCTGAACGAGAAAAGCAGGTTGTTTGGTTTGGAAGATTCCAACGTGCGAGATCCGCTCAGTCTCGAACGGTTGGCAACTGTGCTGCCCGTGGCGACATTGCTCCTCGTGTTTGCAGGCATCGAAGTGGTGCGGCGGGGGATCGACGTGTCGTCGATCCCCACTGGCGACGGGCGCTGAGCTATCTCGAGATCGGTCTCCGGTCGGTTCACTACGCGCTAAGCCATGGGCAGGCAATCTTCTCTCACCTGACACTCCAGGGCGGAGCTGATCCTGAGCCCCAAGTCAACGGAAGCGCCATAAACAGAGAAAAGCTGCGTGAGCACGATCTTCTGACGCACTCTAGGTGGATCATGCATGGAGGTATTCGCTTGATCCAGGAACCTCGTATGCTCCAAGTCTCCGGAGTCGTACAGTGGATCATGACGGTCCTTCGAACGATGGATCCCGGCGATTTCGCCTTCCCGGAGCTGGTGGGCCGGGATCATGAGCTCGCGGTGGCACGGGAACTCCTGACCCGCCCAGATATCCGGGTGGTGAACATCCGAGGCGCCGGCGGTGTCGGTAAGACCCGCCTGGCCCAGGCCCTGCTGGCCGACATCTTCCCCAACTCCGACCTGGGCGGCTGCTTCGTGGATCTGGTTCCCCAGCGCGGTGAGGGCCAGCTCCTGCCGGCGATCATGCGCGCCCTTCACCTGCCGGCCTCACCGGATCCAGCGCTGGATCAGCTCGCGGCCGCCATCGGCCACCGCTCGATTCTCCTGGTGCTCGACAACCTCGAACACCTGCCGGGCCCTGAGGCAGACCTCGCCGCCCTGACCTCACGCCTGCCCGGTGCGCGGTTGCTGATCACCAGCCGGCGTGTGCTGCACCTGCGCGGCGTACAGGAACTGCCCCTGAGGCCCCTCGCCGTGCCTGTGAATGACGCCCATGCCTCAGCCAGTCCCGCTGTTCAGCTGTTCGTGCAGCGGGCCCAGGAGGTCGCCCCCGACTTCGCGCTGAGCGCCGACAACGCCGCGGTGCTCAGCGCCATCTGCAGGGTGCTGGAGGGTCTGCCGCTGGCGCTGGAACTGGCCGCCGCCCGCCTGCGCGCCGTTGATCTGGAGGGTCTGCTGGGCTGGCTGAACGCTCCCCTCGAAGTGTTGACGGACGGGCCCCTGGACGACGCACCACACCGCCAGTCCCTGCGCAGTGCCGTTCGCTGGAGTGCCGACCTGCTCAGCCCCACCGAGCGCGAGGTGTTCCTGGCCTGCGGGGCCTTTCTCGGCGGATTCACGCTGCAGGCCCTGGAAGCGGTGGCGGGTGTGGACGGGACCCAGTCCGTGTTGATCGCCCTGGTCGAGCACAGCCTGGTACAACGCGCGGCTGGCCCGGAACCGCGCTGGCGGCTGCTGGAACCCGTGCGGGAGTACGCGGCCGGGGAAGGGCGATCCTCAGGACGATCCGGGCGACTGGCTGATCGTCACGCACATTTTTTCCTGTCTATGGCCGAACACATCGCGTCGGGTGGCGTTAACCTGACGCCTGAGGGCATGGCGCGCCTACAGGCCGACGACGCCAATCTGCATGCCGCGCTGGAATATCTTGTTGCCGCTGGGTTGGCCGGGGAAGCGCAACGCTTCGTGCTGGCCCTGACCGGGTACTGGGCGAGCCAGGGGGGGCTCTCCAGGGCGGTGGCACTGTGCGCCAGGGTGCTGGCCCTGCCCGGAGATGTCCTGAGTGCCCGGCGGGCCGAGGTGTTCCAGTCGTCGGCCTGGCTGGCCCTGCGCAATCATCAGCACCGCGAGGCCGTGAGGTGGGGCCGCGAGGGCCTGGAGGTCTGGCGTGCCCTCGGGGACCCGGCCGGTGAGGCCTCGGCCCTGTCCACCCTCGCCGATGTGCTCGGCAGCCAGGGTCAGGCTGCGCCAGCCATCAAGTACTTCCAGCAGGCCCTGGGGCTGGCAGAGGCGCAGCACGACCTGCCGCTGCAGGCGCAGACGCAGCACAACCTGGGCTTCACTCTGGGTCAGGCCGGGGATTACGAAGCCGCCCTGGCGCACCTGAAACGCGCCCTGGACCTGTATCAGACACTGGGCTATATCATGGGTGAAGCCTATTCCAGCGTCGCATGCGCGCGGATGAGCGCGCTGCTGGGGGACCTCGATGCCGGCCTGACCCACCTGCGACGGGGCTGGCGGGTGGGCCAGACGCTCCGCGACGTTTTCTTCGAGGAAAGCCTGCTCTACACCGCGGCGCTGCTTTCCCAGCGCCGGGGCCACCTGACGCTGGCTGTACGGCTGTCGGCGGCCAGCACCGCCGTCCAGAGGCGCTCTGGTGTCCGGATGCCGCCCAGCTGCGAGGTCGAGCGCGGGGAGCTGATCGATGCCCTGCGCGCTGCGCTGCCCACAGGCGATTTCACGGCGGCCTGGGAGGTGGGGATGCACGCCGGGCCGGAGGTCGTCGCCGCTGAGCTGAACGAGGCCGTGATGGCCGATGGCCCCGGCCTGCCGACCGCGCACCATCTGACGCCCCGGGAACAGCAGGTGCTGATCCAGGTGGCTGAGGGACACAGCGACAAGAAGATCGCGCAGGCGCTGGGCATCAGTCCAGGCACGGTCGGGAAGCACGTGGCCAGCCTGCTGGGCAAGCTGGAAGTGCACAACCGTGTGGAGCTCACCCGCTGGGCCATCGGGCACGGGCTGGCCGAAGGGGGTCAATCCAAGCCACCCCGTTCATGAGCGCCTTGGACTGAACTCAGGCCTGAACACGACAGCATCGGCGCACAGGAAGCACCTGCTCCAGTCAGATCTCTGGCTGCTTTGATTCCCCGTCCCTTCCGACAGGCTGGGGCCTACCGAATTCTGCCGGGGTCACCTGCGCGCACCGTGGGTAATTCTCGCGATGCGCGTTGAACCGGAAGCGCGCACTCTGAACGCATCAGCTCAGCGCTGAGGTCAGGTGAGAAGAGCACACCTGACGCTCCAGGTTTCCGGCGTCGTTCACCCCACCTCATTTCGCGCCGTCCCAGTCCCGGCTGGACGAGCGGCGCGGCGGCAGGCCTACCCTGCCCAGGAGGAACGCTCATGTCTCCACTCAAGACTGCTGTCCGCCGCCTGTCCGTCGCGGTGCTCACCCTGGGGCTGCTGGGTGTCTCTGGAGAGGCAGCTCCCGCTGAGACCCTGGGCACCCAGTTAACCGCCATGTCCGCAACAGGGCTGAAGCTCTCAGAGTGCCAGACGCGCATGCAGACCCTGGGAACCATGCTGAGCAAGGCGGGGTACGTCTCCAGGCGCGCTCACTTGGGTGCGGACGCCGTCATGACCGCCCTGTGGTACCACCCGCAGCGTCACACCACCGTTGTGGCGTTCTCGGGGTGGCAGGCGTCGGACAATGCGTTCTCGGCCGCGGAGATAGCCGGCCAGGTGGGGTGGAATGAATTCCTTCCCCTACCCTGAGGAGTCCATCACCCGAATGGGCTGAGGAAGCGCTCTGCTGCAGACCGTGGACATCCAGTTTCAGGTGTCCATAGTCTGGCTGGTGCGTGCGACAGAAAATAGGCTTGTGATGGAGTTCCTGGCTTTTGGTGCACAAACGAAGAAAAAGCCTGCAGCCAGGAGGAACGGGTGAGGATCCAGGACGGGCGGCGTGGCCACAGCCCTCTTCCGAGCAGCCGAGTCAAGTGGGTCGGGGCTGACGAGGACCAGCTGACCTGGGTCCATGAAGCTTTGTTACCGAACGAAACGGGGGTGGGCGGACAGGTCGTGCTAATGCTGAATGCGGACGTACCGACGCGCTGTCTTCACGTATCGCGGCCGCCAGCCCATTGCGGGGGCCACCCGGTCAGCACCCCCGGACGATGGGCGCCCCCTGTCCCTGTATGCAATGGCCACGGTGGCCCGCCGTTCTGTTAGGACAGGGCGTGGAGCCACCTTGAGCAGACCTCCATCCGTCGGAGCTTGTGCTTCATCCCAACGGTGTTCTCACCTGGTCAGTGGTCGTCGCGGTACAGATCTTCCCGGGTCAGTGGCACCTGCACCCTGCCCTGCGCAGCAGGTTTGGCGAGCAGGCTCTGGAAAAGCTGAAGGTTGCCGCGTTCGAAGGCAGGAACACAGGCGTTCAGGTACAAGCGCCACAGCCGGAAGCGCTGTTCGCCCAGCGCGGCGCGGGCCTCCTCGCTGTGGGCTTCGAGGTTGGCAGCCCAGTGGCGCAGCGTCAGGGCGTAGTGTTCGCGCAGGTTCTCCACATCCCGCACTTCGAACCCCGCCTCGCCGGCACGCTGCAGCGTCTCGGCAATTGGCTGGAGCTCGCCGTCGGGGAAAACGTATTTCCCAACAAAGTTGCCGCCCTCCACCCACTGCGGGAGCTTGCGCAGCTGGAGCGGACTGGCAATGGCATGGTTCATCATCAGCCCGCCAGGCTTCAGGGCGGCGAAGGCGGTGGCAAAGTACGTCCGCAGGTTTTTGCTGCCCACATGCTCGGCCATGCCGATCGAGCTAATCTTGTCGAACTGCGGCGTACGGTCTGCCAGCACGTCGCGGTAGTCGCGTCGTTGCAGGAAGACCTGGTGCTCCAGGCCCGCCGCCTTTACGCGCGCCTGGCCCTCCCGCAGCTGGGCGCCGGATAGGGTCACGCCCAGCACCTTTACGCCATAGGCCTGCGCGGCGTAGATCGCCAAACCACCCCAGCCGCAGCCGATGTCCAGCAGCCGCTCACCTTCCTTCAGGCGCAATTTGCGGCAGAGATATTCCAGTTTGGCCGCCTGCGCCGTGTCCAACGTCTCGGTACCTGTGGGAAAGTACGCGCAGGAATACACCATGCGGCGGTCCAACCATAACTTGTAAAAGTCATTGGAGACGTCGTAATGGTACTGAACGGCCTGCTGGTCGCGGCTCCGGCTGTGGGGCGGGCCAGCCAGTCTTGCGGTGATTGCCAGGGGTTCCGGCGCACCGTTGCCTGTGCGGCGCAGGGCAGGCAGCCACGCCAGCAGGCGAAGCAGCGTGGTGGGCGTCAGGTGCAGATCGTCGCCGAGACTGGTTACGCTGCCCACCTCACCCTCAATGTCGTAATCGCCACGCAGGTAGGCCTCGCCGAGGTGAATGTCCAGCGGAAAGCGCACCATGCGGTCCAGGGCATATTCACTGTTCAGGACCAGTGTGGCGCGGGCGCTTCGTTGGGGCGCGGCCAGCACGGTGCCGTCCCATAGCCGCACGTCAAAAGCGCGCGTCTCCGGCAACATCACGTCCAGCACCTGAAGGGCTGTCGCCTTCTTCTCGGCGGCCGTGGGCGGCAGTCTGGTGACGTTGCGGAGCAGCAGTCCGGCCCCCAACCCGGTGGCGGCCAGCAGAACGGGAGCACCAGAGCGCCGGGGGGCAGGACGCACTGGCCGGCGCGGTGAGGCAGTCATGGACCACGGTAAGTCCAAAATTGCGGGGGATGGTGAAGATTGCGAATATGGGAGTGCATGGTGTGTTCATTCATTGGGCTGTTCGTCCATCAGTTCATCCCGGGTCAGGATCCACCATATCTGAGAACAGTACGCAGTCCAGCGTGCGGACAGGCAGCGAGAATCCGGCGGTGGGGCGAACGATTTCTGCTTTCATGCCAACTGCCTGTCGGGTACGGTGGCCGAAGGCTCAGCCTGACGCGGTGGTGACTGAGCAACCTGGGGCCCTGAGTATCCAGACGGCTTTGGACAATTTTGGGACCGGCTACAACACTCTCGTGGCCCTGGCACAACTGCCAGTAAAAATCGTCAAAATCGGCCGGCGTTTCACCGCCGACATCAGTGCTGCCCAATCATGCGAATGAAGACCTCCACGATCTCAGGATCGAAGTGCGTGCCTGAGCTGTTCTGGAGATGGGTGATGGTCTGCTCCCGCGTCCAGGCCTTTCGGTAGGGGCGGTCGCTGGTCAGCGCGTCGTAGACATCCACCACCGCGAAGGCGCGGGCAACCAGTGGAATGGCCTCTCCTGCCAGCCCAGCCGGATAACCACTGCCGTCCCACTTCTCATGGTGGCACTCGGGGATCTCCAGGGCGGGACGCAGGAACTCGATGGGTGTGAGCAGATCCGCCGCGTACTCCGGATGCTTTTTCATGAGGGTCCACTCGTCTTCGGTGAGCTTGCCTGGCTTGAGCAGCACTGCGTCAGGGATGCCCATCTTGCCGATATCGTGCAGCAGAGCACCCCGACGGACTTGTACCAGTTGATCGGTGGTAAATCCGAGTGCCTGGCAAAGCTCGTACGTCATCTCCGTGACCCGGCGTGAGTGTCCTTCCGTTTCCTCGTCACGCAAGTCTAGTGCCCTGGCCCAGCCCTCAATGGTGGCGTCGTAGGCTGAACGCAACTCTACGTTGCTACGCTCCAGTTCGGCCACCAGCCTGGCGTTGTCAATGGCAATGGCGGCCTGATCGGCCAGCGTCGCGAGGGTTGAGAGCCAATCCAGTGAGAGTGGCCAGGCCTGATGATGGAGCACTTCTATGACCCCCACCACTTGCCCTTTGCTGAGGAGCGGTACCGCGTAATAAGCGGTCAGTCCTTCGTTTTTCACGACTTCACGCCAGGCTGGCAAGACGGATGCATTGGTCAGATCCGGAAGGCTGATTGGCTGCTGAGTCTGCGCTGCGCGCCCTGCCAGGCCTACGCCCAGTTTCGTCCCCGAGTTCTCCAGTTTTTCGGCGTAGAAGCCCCGGGTGACAGTGTACGTGAGTGTCTTCCGGAGTGCATCGAACAGGAGGACGGTGGCCACGTCCATGCCGAGTTGCTGCTTGACATTGTCCAGAACCAGACCGAGGGTGACGTTGAGGTCCGCACTGACGGCGATTGAGTGATCAATTTTGCGGAGGCCCGTAATGGACCGCAACTGACGCTGGAGGTCCCCGTTGAGGACCTGAATTTCTTGCTCAGCTTTACGCAGGGCCGTGACGTTGCGGGCGATCTTGGAGACACCGATCACTTGACCGGTAGCATCCAGGATTGGCGAGAGGGTCACCAGTACCTGAATCTGCTTGCTGTTCTTGGTCATCCGGTTGCCTTCAAATGGTGGGTCCCGGAACCCCTGACTGGCCCGTTCCATCAACTTAATTTCGAGCGTTTGAAGCTCGGCAGGAACGATGAAGGTGACCGGTTGACCGATCGCCTCCTCGGCGGCGTAGCCGTAGAGTTCCTCGGCCCCAGGATTCCAGGAGCGAATGGTGTTGTCCAACGAAACGCCGATGATGGCGCTGTGACTGGCCTGCACGATGGCCGCCAGGAAGGCCCGGTCTTCGTCGGTAGCCCGGCGCTGGGTGACGTCGCGGGCCATGCCGTACACCACCGCGTCGTCCGGCAACATCGTGCCTGACCATTCCAGCCAGACCACACGCCCATCTTTGTGCAGGTACCGGTTTTGAAAGTTCGTCGTGGTGTGACCTGCTCGTGTGCGTTGCCGCGCGGTAAGGGTCGTTATGTGGTCGTCCGGGTGCATAAAGTCTGAGACTGCGCGGCCGATCATCTCTTCAGGTGTGTAGCCCAGGATCTGAATGGAAGCGGCGCTCATCGTCATAAAACGGTCGTCCGGTCCAATGCAGGTGATCAGGTCAAGTGAGAGGTCCAGCGTCCGTTGCAACTGGGTCGCGATCTGGCGGTGGCGCTCCTCGCTCTCTGCCAGAACCTGCTGCGCTCGCTTCTCCACCGTGATGTCACGAACCAGCGTGGCCACGCACGCTTCTCCATCAATCGTGACGGGAACGACCGATATGACCGTGTCGGCCACCACTCCGGACTTCAGGCGGAACTGCACCTCACGGTTGAGCACCTTCCCTTCTGCCTGCAGCGTTCGCCCAACATCTTCGAGTTCTGGCGGGTTAACCCAGACGTTGAGATCGACCGGGGTGCGGCCGATCACGTCCTCGCGGCTGTAGCCACTCTGGCGCAGAAACTCGGCGTTGACGTCGAGATAATGGCCGCTCTCGAGATCCGCCACGACAATGGCGACTGGTGAAGCCTCGAAGACTCTGGCAAAGCGCTCCTCGCTGGCCTGGAGCTGATTGCTGGCCCGCTTTTCCTCGGTGATGTCCCGCACAAAGCCGATCACGCAGGCTTCACCGGCCACCTCCATTGGGATAATCGACAGCACGCCGTACACTTCCTCTCCACTCTTGCTGCGGAAAAGAATTTCACGATCGCGAATTATAAGATCGCCGTCGACCATGCTCCAGGCAATCTCGCGGTCAGCTGAATTGACCCACAAGCCGAGGGCTTGAGAAGACTGGCCGAGGATCTCCTCGCGGGTATAGCCGCTCTGGCGTGAGAACTCGGCATTGACCTCGATAAAGTGTTTGTCGCTTTGACGGGTGATGAAGATGGCGACGGGACTCGCCTCGAAGACCTTGGCGAATCGCTCCTGGCTGATCTGCCGCTCCCGCTGCGCCTCCCGGGTTTCGGTGACATCCTGAATAAACATTGAGACGCCGTCCCCGCCTGGATAAATGGTGACGTTTGCCTGCTTCCCCATGGCCGAGTGGTTCAACAGGTATTGAACAGTCCCAGATTCCCGGGCTTTCTGAAGGGCCAGACCCAGGGGTGCGTGGGTGGACAGTGGAAACAGGTCGAAATGGTTCTGGCCGAGGGTTTCGGTGGGTTCACGGGCCATCATGGCTGCCGCTGCCGCGTTGACGTAAGTGACAGTCCAGTCCTGATCAAAAGACACGAACCCGTCAGTAATGCGCTCCAGAGTGGAAGTAAGGTGCTGTTTGGCGTGCGCTTCTTGCTGCCTGGCCTGCTCACGCGAGGTGACGTCGGTCTGGAAGCCCACGAAGTGCGTGATGGTTCCCGCTGCGTCGCGGATGGGGCTAACGGTGAGTTCGTTGTAGAACAGCGAACCGTCCTTGCGGTAATTGCGCAGCACCGTGGTGACGCTTTGGCCCTGCAGCAGGGCGTCCCGGATCTCATGCCGGGCGTCCTGATCACGGTCCTGACCCTGGAGAAAGCGGCAGTTGCGCCCGATGATCTCGGCAGCCAGGTAGCCGCTGAGCTGCTCGAAGGCTGGATTGACAAAGATGATCGGCAGGTCCGGCTGCCGCGCGTCGGTGAGAATGATGCCGGTGACGCTCGCGGCAAATGCTTGGCTCAGAAGATGGAGATCAGGCGAGGGAGCATTGTGGAGTTGCATGGCACCTCCTGAATGCGCCGTTGCGGTTCATGGCCGACCATAAGGCCAAAGTTGCCCGCCTCACTTCGGTCAGCATCTCGGCTTCCAGGCGCACGAAGGTAAACAGGCGGCGGACGCGCTCTGGCGTGCCCTCGCCCAGATCAGCCTCGGCCAGTTTCAGGAAGCCGTGGATGCGCTCCAGGGGTTCGCCCAGGTTCTCGGCCAGCGCACGGGTGAAGCTGTACAGCTCCAGGTTGCGTTCCTCCAGTTGCTGGGTGCGCCTGGCCAGCACGGTCTGGGCAGCCTGCTGCGCGTCTAGGATCACGGCGCGGTCCAGCGCCTGGCCATCCAGTCCCGCCACCGACAGCAGGAAGGCTTGCTCGTCCTGATCCCCAGGCGTATGGGACGGCCCGAATACCAGCACGGCGACGCCGGGAGCCTGCTGGCGTCCAGGTAGGGGCAGAACTGTCTCGGGGGTGCCGAACGAGGCCACGCCGGACCGGGCGGCCTGACCCCAGGAGACCTCCGTATCCAGCGGGGCCCCCGACACCAGGGCCAGGGGCTGAGCGTCTGGGGCCTGAGTCGCTGAAGGCTGGGGGGCAGCTTCACCGGGGATGGGCACTGAATCGACAGGCGCGGAGGACCACACCTGGTCTACCACCCGGTCATCCCAGTTCAGCGTCGCGATCACGCCGTGGGGGTGGCCGTCAAGCATAGTCAGGGTGCGGAGCAGGGCCTCTGCGGTCTGCCCCACAGATTGCAGTGGGGCGAGGTCCAGGGCCAGTTGCTGGAGAGTGTGGGCGCGGGTGCAGGCCAGCGCTACGGTGTCGATGGGCGTCGGCTTAGAACGACGCTAGAGAGAGTCAACGCTGTCATCCTGCCATCCTAGTCCTCGCGGCGAACTGGCGGATAGGCGTGAGCTTGGCCGTCAATCCATGTAGAAGTGTCGGGTGAAGCCCGGGGCATCGGGCGAGGGCCAGCCAATAAGGAGCCCCTGTAGGCGTCAAGGTGTCAGTTTAGGGTCTTGAACTCCGACAGGAGGCTGCCAGACAATGCTGAAATCAATCCTAATCTGACGCTTTTCCCACCCGTGATCTGACGTCTGGTTGGGGTATACTCCAACCTGACACCGGGCAGGAGTGGATGGACTGCACCCTGGTCAGGACGGCGCGCTGGCGGCATCCGTGACCGGGCGTGGCAAACTCAGCACGAACGCCAGCCCCCCCTCCGGCGGTGTGGACGCCCGGATCCAACCGCCGTGCCGATTGACCACCCGGCGCACATTCGACAGCCCCAGCCGCCCAAAGGCCGTGCGCCGCGCCACCGAACGGTCCAGCACCTCGAACAGGTGGTCCTGCGCCGTCGCCGTGACGCCCGCGCCGTTGTCCTGGATGTACACCAGCACCTGCCCGTCCGGCACCTCTGCCCGGATGCTCACCCGCGGTTCCGGGTGCTGCCAGGTGTTCTCCAGCGCAAAGGCCAGCAGTTCCATGAAGGCCTGGTACAGCAGCAGCGCGTCCCCCCGCACGGCCGGGAGCGCTCCGATCGTCCAGGCCACGTTCCGCCCCTGGGTCAGCGGCACCAGGTCATGCTGCACCTGTGCGAGCAGGCGGCGCAGATCGACGGTCTCCAGGCGCAGAGGCTGCCCATCCACCTGGGCCAGCATGCGCAGTTCGTCGCTGCGCTCGGCCAGTGTCTCGGCCTCCAGGTGGGCCAGCGAGAACAGGCGCCGGGTGCGCGGGGGCAGGTCCTCGCCCAGGGCTGCCTCGGCCAGCTTCAGAAAGCCGTGGATGCGCTGCAGCGGTTCACTCAGGTTCTGCGCCAGCGCGCGCGTAAAGCCTTGCAGTTCCAGGCTGCGCTCCTCAAGCTGCCGGTTGGTTTCTTCCAGCGCCTGACCGCCCAGCCCCGTGACGGAGAGCAAGAAGGTCTGTTCATCGTCATCGATGGGGTACTTGAGCCCGAAGTCCAGCGCCACAAGGCCCGGGGCCTGCTGACGGCCGGGCAAGGGCAGCCAGGTGACCGGCGGTCCAAAAACCGCCTGCCCCGAACGGGCCACTTCCGCCCACAGCGCCGCCGTGTCCAGCGCGGCGCCCATCACCAGGCTCGGCGGCCTCAGGTCGGGAACCGGTTCAGCCTTGGGAGCGCCAGCGGCCGGGCCAAACGGATGGAGGGCGCTGACCACCCGCCGCGCGCCGTCGAACACCACCAGGACGCCGTGGGGCTGCCCATCCAGGGTGCCCAGGGTCTGGAGCAGCGCGTCCACGGTGGGCGGCACGGTGTGCAGTGGGGCAAGCGTCAGGGCCAGTTGCCGGAGGGTGTGGGCGCGGGTGCGGGCCAGATTCAGCGGGTCCATGCGCGGTCTCTTTCAACCACGCTGTCGATCAGCAACGTCGTCATTGGTCCAGCTTAAAGGGGAGACGTGGCGCGGTGAATGACCCGGGCACCTGGGCGGCACCTCATGGAGGCGGCGTCAGGCCCAGCACGGCGCTCCGGGTGGCGGGTGCTGACAGGAGGGGAAACAGTATTGCGTTCCCAGCCTCCGTCACGGTCAATGCAGTGATAGGTGTTGCATAGAGATGTCAGCAGCTTTCTGACCTGTATGTCCTGCCGTATCTCCTCGGAGCGGGTATATCCAACAAAAGACAAAGCGGCAGAGCTACGCCTGAACGGCAACCGCTGCCATTAATGACCGCTTGGCTCTCTGAACTCAAGGCATGCCAAAGCTCACTCTAACGTGCCTGACTGCAGTCCCAGCGATGGCCTGAGCGCTGAATAGGATGATGGGTTCTAAATCTCACTTCGCATGGCGAAGGGCGAGGTGCACCTCAGGCCTGATGCCAACCACCCAGTAGAGCGAGAGACTCTCTCAAAAATCTTACAAAGTGATAAAACATACTTTCCAAGAGTATGATTTCACTCTAAGATCATAAAGATCACATTATTTACTCACGTATCTGCCTTTGCAGTATTTCCGCGAGGGCGGTGCCGTGCGAGGAAAGACACTCTTCCTCGTCGTCTGACATGGTGATTTTTCGCTCCGTACGCACCTGCCCTTAAGAGCGGTGTCTC